>JBCBHI010000585.1:0-3963 GCA_038525885.1 Bacteroidota bacterium | reverse complement strand
TGGGCATGGTGCTGCTGGGCTGTGGTTCCGCTACCCAAGAGCGCACCATGCCCATCAAGCCCACGCATAGCCTACTCACTGATGATGACGATTTCGTCTTGTAATTCATAGCACAATCCTGCTCGTTTCAATCCAAATATTCTTCCGTTGCGGGCTTCGTAGTTCACGAAGAGCTTACCGGTTTCACGCCAGGCCCTTTGCATGCCTTGTTCTTGTCCATCCACCAGGTTCAGTTCTTTGAACAGCTGTCCGCTGCTGTACCATTGCTTTTGGGTGCCGTTGGCTTTTCCCTGTTGGTATTGAGCGAGTGACCGTAGTGCACCGTTGGCCCACCAGGATTTTACCTCCCCGTGCAGCCGGTTGTTTTGGTAGTGGGCTTGGTAAGCCAGAGTACCGTCAGCAAACCACTTTTGGCGTAGGCCCTCCTTACTACCGTTTTGGTAAGTGATTTTTTCCGATAGCACCCCATTTGCGTCTTGCCGTACGGCTATGCCCGTAAAGGGGGTATTGCCTTGGTACATTAGCCCCTCGTTGGCGTGCAGGTCTAGTTCCCTCCAGTCCACTTCCACTAGGGGCTCAGCGGTGGCGTGCAATACCTCTCTCGGGCCAGCTTCAGGATGGTGCGTACATCCCAAAGCGGCCACGAGCACGGGTAACAGGCTAAACCAGGCATAAAGATTAGTTAATCGCATTGGCGGTACCTTGGTAGTCCCCTGGGAACAGAATGTAATATTGGTTGAGGTACATCTCATTCTGGATATGGTAGTGGTATTCGGGCTCTTCACTATACTTGGTTGGACCGAAGTGCCCTCCGGACTCATCCAAATCGTCAGGATAGGTGCCCGTTTCGGAATCTATGCGGCCATAGAGGAAAAACCCATCAGCCATGATGCCAATCAATTCATCATCGTCTTGAGACCAGGCGGTGGGCTCCAGATGATAATGGTAGCTCTGGGGGCCAGTATGAGCACCGTTGTAGTCTAGAGAGGGAGCAGCATCGTCCAGCGGTACGTTGGGGCCCTCTTCGTCATTATAGATCATCGCCCCGCTCACCGCAATACCAATAGGGCCCAAACCAGTAGCGGAAGAGCTACTCGCTTTGGTGGGGATGGCCGGTACCGTTAAGGAGTAGGACCCACTGAAATCGTCAATGTTTCCAGGGGCCATTTGTGCGTAGCTGGTGGCTACGGGTTCGGAGAACAAAGGGTGGTTGCTGGCGGCCGCAGGAGTCACCAGCGTGTTTCCCATGGGATCTATCGCCGAGCGCTCCGTGGTATTGGACCAGTAGGGGGAGGTATGGTTGGGGAGCCCGTTGGATTCAATGATAATCTCGGACCCATCCAGGATGATCGAAACATTGTCGGTATCGAATACCGAGAAGGCCTCAGGCAATTCGGTGAGGGTATTGTCAGGGTCAATACCATTGTTACCGCAGGTGAATAGGAAGAACGAAGAGAGGAGAAATATCCAGGAACTTGATTTGATTAGTTTCATGTCCATTTGATTTGTTTCTCCTTTAGACGCAAGTCTAGAAGGGTTCCCTCGGTCGGGGGGGAGGATTTTTTTCTTGGGGGCCTAATACTTGCAAGATTTCCTCCGTAAGTGTTTCTATTTCAGTGAGTTGATCAGGTCGGCAGAGCGCTTTTAATTCTTGAAAGTGCTGGAAAGTGTACTCTATTTTCTCTTGTTCCAGCTGTAAAAATTCCTGAAGTTCTTCCCCTTGCTGGGCTGGCACCTGGTCCATTTTTAGGTAAGAGAAATACGCTTGCAGCACCTCGCCCTGCTCATCCTCAATGCGTCTTAGGGTACGACGGTGATCCATCGCTAATTCCTCAAAGGCTTCCACCTGGCGGTCATCTAGTTGCAACAGGTCTTTGATGCGCTGGAAGGTAGCATGCCCCTGTACGGAGGGCCCTCCGCCAGGTGGGTGTGGTTTGGGGCGTTGGAATAGAAAGAAGAGCATGACTCCGTTCATTAGGAGCATGACAAAGAAGCCTATTTTATATCCCGATCGGTCTTTCATTCGCCATACAGGTTAAAGTCGGAAATCATGGTAGGGTACCCAGTGTCTTGGGTAGGGGTGGTTTCTCTTTGCTGGTATTGGGTGATGCCCACAATGTTGCCTACCAGCAACAGAGTGACGGTGGCGGCCACCGCCCACCAGGTGGCAGGCTTTTGGGGAGTGGCTTCCTCGTGCAAGCGATGCTGAATCTGCGAATACAGTTCGGCCGGGGGCTGTGCCCGTTCCATGCCGTGTACACTATCGAGTATTTCGTCTTTCCAGTCGCTCATACCTAATTGGACGGTTTATTTTTGCGCATCCCTCGTTCGGGAGCATATTTCTCTAACGATTTTTTCAGATTGGCCTTTGCCCGCTGCACCAGAGACTCTACCGACTTGCGGCTGGTTTCCATGATTTGGGCTACCTCTTGCTGGGGCAGGCCCTCCATTTGGGTCAGGATAAAGGCCGTTTTTTGCTTGTCGGGTAGGGTATCAATCACCCGGAAGAGCAAGGCTGCCTGTTCTTTCTGCTCCAGCTTAATGCCTGGGTGGTGAAAATCGGGCGGCTCTAGCAGCACCTCTCCACTACGGGTGAATAGCGAGGTGAACACGCCTTGGCGCTTGGCGGCGTTTTGTTTCCGCAGGAAGTCCAGGGCCTTGTTGACCGCAATGCGATAGACCCAGGTACTTACCGAAGAATCGAAGCGGAATTGGGAGGCGGAACGGAATAGGGTGAGGAATACATCCTGAGTAAGCTCTTGGGCGTCTTCCTCGTTTTTGGTATAGCTAATCAAGGTGTTGTACACCTTCTCTGCATAGGCACCGTATAGCTGAGCCAGCGCTTGTTCGCTGCCCTGGCCCATTTCCTCTATCCATCGGTGTTCCCTGTCCATCCAGGGCCCAATATAGGAGGGTAGCTTGGGAAATGCTTATAGCAGCAGGGACCAAAGGAGGACAAACACAAACCCGCTCAGGGCAAGAATCAAGGTCATGGTAGACCAAGACCGGAAGGTTTGTTTCTCGCTCATGCCCAGGTATTGGCTTACCAGCCAGAAGCCGCTGTCGTTTACGTGAGAGAAAATGGAAGCCCCGCTGGCAATGGCAATTACCAAGGCTGCCAGGTCTATCTGGCTCAGGTCTTGGCCGGGTAGGAGAGGCGATACCAAGCCGGCAGCCGTAATCATGGCCACGGTAGCAGAACCCTGTACTAAGCGGATGATGGCTGCGGTAAGGAAGGCAAACAGCAACGTGGGAATGCCCCATTCGGAGAAGATACGAGCGATTTCCACCCCTGCCTGGGTATCTACCAGGATTTGCTTGAATACGCCTCCGGCCCCGGTCAGCAGGATAATGAGCCCCGCGGGTTTTAAAGCCTCTACGCTGATCTTTTGCAGGGCCTCCCGGCTAAACCCAAGCATGCCACCTAGGAATACCCAGGCCATCACGGTAGCCAGAATGAGCGCCGAAAAGGGATGGCCGAGCAATAAAATCAATTGCTCTAGAAATGACCCCTCGGATACCGGAAGCAGTCCGCTTTTGAGGGAGGTATTGGTAAGAATCAGGATGATGGGCGTGAGCACGATGGTCATCACTAGCCCAAAGGAGGGGAGCGGATTTACCGTTTCATGATCAGTTTCTACCGGAGGTGGGGCATCCAGGTGGATTTTCTTGCCGATGTAGCGGCCAAAGAATAGCCCACAACACAAAGCAGTGGGGATACCCACCAGGAAGCCCAGCAAAATGACTGAACCTAGGTTGGCCCCCAGGATATCGGCTACGGCTACCGGACCGGGAGTAGGGGGTATGAAGGCGTGCGTGATGGCCAGCCCTGCCAGCAAAGGTATGGCAAAGGCCAGCAGTGACTTGCCCGTTTTGCGTTGCAGGGAGTAGAGTACCGGTAATCTCGCAGGCCATTCTGAAACGGTTTGGGGAAAAACGGGCTCCTGTAGCCATGCTCCTCAG
>JBCBHI010000584.1:0-3967 GCA_038525885.1 Bacteroidota bacterium | reverse complement strand
GGTATACCGCTCACGCTCCTCGGCAGACTGCTCATTGTACACCCGTATGTTGGGCTCGTAGCCAGGCAGGTCGTACTCCTTGGCTATGCTAATCATCAGCTCTCGTAAGATGATGTTGCCCCGGTTAGAGTTCACCATCATCACTACCGCTACCGGGGCCGCTTTCCATACCACTAGCTCTGCCCGGAAACCCTCATCGGCACCACCGTGACCGTAATAGTGCCGCGCAGAGACGGGCCCCAGGCCTTGATCGTCCTCAGTAGGAGTGAGCATTTCCTCTACGGTAGACAGCTTCAAGAGCCCATCCTGTTGGTTGCGCTCAATGTTCTGGATTTCCTTGGCCCACATGATGAGTTCCGAGGGGGTTGTCCAAAGGCCAGCGGCGGCCATTTCGGGGTACACCACCCATTTGCCCGCTACGGGCTCGCCGTTAGAAAGGTATCCGGTGGCCGCCTGGGCGTGGTATTGGGAGGGTAAGGGATTTTCATAGGTGCTCCCAGACATGCCTAGTGGATTCAGAACGTTGGTCTTCATGATTTCAGGAAAGGCCTGTTGTTCCACGTCAACAATCATCTGCTGCATAATGGTGTAGCCACCGCCAGAGTACCGCCAGCCCCCTCCGGGCTCCTTGTATACCCGTACCGAATCGGTGTTGCCCAGACCATCCAATATCTCAGGTATGGTGGGTATGGTGACGGTATCTCCCCTGGGGTAGCCCGGGAATCCCCACACGGTGAGCCCGGCGCTGTGGTTGAGGATGCGGCGGGTGGTCACCTTTTCGTTTACCGTAAATTCATTGTCCGGTAGCGTCCAGCTAGTCAGGTACTTGTTCACGTTGCTATCCAAATGGATGGTGCCGGCTTCTACTAGTTGGTGGGCCCGCAGTGCCGCTACGGGCTTGCTGATGGAGCCCGCCTGAAAGAGCGTTTCGGTGGTAACCGCCCGATTTTCGGAGCTATCGGCCATCCCGTAGCCTTTCGCCCATTCAATCTCTCCGTCCTTTAGCACCGCAATGCTCACGCCCGGAATCCGGAATTCGCGCAGGCGATCTTCAATATTGTAAGTCTCTACAGAGTCAATCCCGTGTATTTGCAAGTTCAGCTCCAGGCCATTTTCAATTCGGGCAATTCTCTCGGCCAGTTCATCCGTTTTTTCTTCGCTAGGGGCAGTACAACTAATCAGCAGACATAGCACGAACAAAGAATAAAGGTTGCGCATAGTACATTGGGTTTGGTTCATTTTGAGTTATGATCGAAACCGGGTACTTGGCCTGCTGCAAAAGGTTACAGCCCATCCCTTTTCTTTCTGGGAATGGCTCAGGAACCTCTCATAAGGATTACCTGCTCCCTTATTGCTTGGCTTGCTCAATCAGTTGCTGTACGTAGGTAGGCACCGGGTCGTGTGCCGTTATCCAGTCTTCTAGCGTGGGGGCTACGGTATAGTCGGGTTGAGTGCCTCGCCCAAACTGCATATCCAGATCCACGGCGTTAGTGTATTTCTGCAAAGGAATGGTCATCACCAAATTGGCGAAGATATCCGTCTCCGGCATCAGTCCGCTGGTATTCCCCTGGTAGCCCCCTCCCGTTTCTTGTCCCACCACGGTGGCCTTCTGGTTATGACTAAGGATAGCCACTACATCCGAGCAGGAAGACATGCAAAACCCATTGGTAAGCACGTATACCTTGCCGCCAAAGCGGTGATTCCGGGCGGGATTTTGGGTTTGGTAAAAGTCAAATTCCCTTGAATACCAGCTCCGAGTTCCCCTCCAGTGGTAGGTAGAATCTTCCCGCTCCGGTTTTCGGTAAAACAATAGGTTGAGCCCCTTCATTTGCCCGGCTATTTGGGCTGTGGTTTCTACGGTTTGCCAATACCGAAAGGGCTCATCGAAGAAATAGGAGGCTAGTTTCACCGCGTGGCTGTCGGTGCCTCCGGTGTTGTTGCGCAAATCGATCACCAGATTCTTCACCTGTTCTTCTTCCAGAGTCCGAAAGCTTTGCCTGAGAAAGGCATCATAATTTTGACCGTTACTTCGGATGGTAGATTTAGCAAAGGAGCGAATGGTGAGCCAGCCGGTGCCCTCCGCAATGCGCAGGTCTAGCTGGGGTTCGTCTGATCGTGCCAGGCTTTCCATGGTCGGAAACGCCTGAGCGTCTACGCCTGCTAGGGTATAACGCTGGGTGCGGCCGCCTTCTTTCAGCTCCACCACAAACGAATTGTCATGGCTGATGAGGCTACGGTACCAATGGGGAAATTGATAATGCAATAGCTGAGTTTTCAAGGTCTCATTGTAGCCGTCAGAGGGTATGGCCCGGTACAATACCCGCAGTATCTCGGCCATAGGTTGCCCGTTGATGGAGAGTATTTCTGCCCTAGGGGGCAGGGGAGGGCCCTCACCGTAGTTGTGGCTCACAAAGGCTTGCTTCTTGTCGTTGATGTAGATCCCGATCGGAATGAATTGCAAGGATTCGTCTAGTAGTTCCTCATAAGATTCTGATAGGGAAATGGAGGTATGCAAACAGCCAATTTGTGCGAACAGGGGCTTCAACTTGCGGTAGTAGGCCAGGGTAGTTAGGGAATCCGTAATGCTGTTGACGGTAGAATCGATGAGCCGCCGAAAGGTAGTTTTGCCCGTGTAGCGGTACATGCCAGGGTGGCTTATAGCCACTGCTTCCATCAGATCCGTGGTCCATACCCGAAGGCTGTCGGGTGAGAATTTCTGTTCTTCAAAGCCTTTTTCCTCTGTTTGCGCGTAGCTACGCAGCGAGCAGACCGTCAATAAGCAGGTCAGGAGGAGGAATGATTTCATGGAGTGGTGCGAGTATTCAAGAGAAAGCATACGACGCAAGAAGGCACTTTTATGGTCAGCAGTTTTGTCAAAAGTTGTCCATTTACCACCCGGTACGGAAGGCAGAAGGGGTAGTGCCAGTCAATTTTTTGAAGGTCTTGCTGAAGGCATACACATCGTTGAATCCGCACAGAGCGGCAATTTCCCCTTGCGAAAGAGCCCCATGGCGCAGGTATTCCTGGGCGCGATGCACCTTGCAGTGTAGGTAATACTGGTAAGGGGTTTGGCCAAAGGCTGACCTGAAAACGTGGATGAGGTGGTATTTGGAGAGTCCTACGTATTGGGAAAGAGCGTCTAGATTGCATTCCTCCGTGGCGTGCTCCCGCAGGTATTCCCTGGCAAGCAGTGCCATCCGGTAGAGCTCATCGCGCGTACTTTTTTTTACACGGGTTATCCGGCTGATACTATCGGTTACCTGTTTTTGAGACCGTACCACCATTTCGGCCATCAGGTAGTAGGTCTCCTTATGCAGGGTTTGTGCAGCCTGAGGGTTGGCTACTATGGGCGCTGCCAATGACTTCAGGGCGTCCCCTAGTAGGTCGTGGTGGGCCAGGGGATGTTCGAAAAACTCAGGGTTGGGCAGTGGGCTCAGGGAGTGGCCCTGATCCAGTAGAGTTTCGTCCGTATGGGTGAGCGCATGGTATGCCTCAGCAATGAGGGTTTTATCCAAGAATACCGATATCCCCACCGAACCCTGTACCGGTTGGGTTTCTACCTCCCGCTCGTCGTTAATTATCAGGTATTGTCCGGCCTTGGGCGTATGCCGTTTGCCATCCAACGTGTATTGTTCTTCGCCCTGTAGTACGTATTTGATGGAAAAATTAGAGGTATAGGTAACCGATAGGTCGGCGGCCGTTTCGATCTTGGAGAAGTACATTTCATTCTGGAAGCGCTTGGGAATCCGTGAAGGTTCTACCTTCTCATAGAATAGTAGTCCCCTTACAACCAATTCGTAACCCAACGGTCTTATATTCCAAAGGCTGGGCGCTCAGCTCAGCCTTGGTTACCCAGGCAACGAATGGAAAACGGTTTTAAGGAACGGGTAGTACAGCTCAATGAGAAGGTAGAACCTTCACGGATTCCCAAGCGCTTCCAGAATGAAATGTACTTCTCCAAGATCGA
>JBCBHI010000583.1:0-3971 GCA_038525885.1 Bacteroidota bacterium | reverse complement strand
AAAAGGAGTTTGGAGAAGGGGGAGTATACGGTGGTAGAAGAAAAGCCGAATAGAATCATTGTTTACCCTGATTTCGAGGATGATGATGGGTTGATCTACCACCGTATACTCCCCCTTCTCCAAACTCCTTTTATACTCAGAAAAAGAAACGATTTGCGCTAGCTCTATTCCCTCTTGAACCCATTGTTCCACATCCCTCTCTAATGACTCGTCAGATCCATAGAATCGAACCTCTGCGTACCAAACCAAATGGTTACAACCTCCTTTTTTTAATCTTAAGGTGTCCCCGTCTAAGTTGGCTACAGCAAAACCCTCTTGCTCATCCCAAAAAAGTAAGGGGATACCCAAGTCAGCTGCCCATTCCAGGGTTTGAGTATAAAAATCCGAGTTGAAGACACAGGGGATCTCTGTTTCTTCCGGCTCGACTTCCAAACTATCAATTGGCGGAGTTAGAGAACTAGGTTTGGACTCCGCAGGATGATACTTGGATTGACACCCCCATAAAAGCATTAGTAAGAAGCTACTCAAACCAACCACATGTTTCATTCTGCTAGTTTTTGGGACGGTCATCTAAGTACTCTTTGGTCCAGTCAGGAAATCCTGTTCTACCCTTCCGTGTTTTGAGAAAGTTAATGGTACCTGCTACCTCTGGGTAAAAGATAGCCTTCATGTATTCCAACTCCTCTGCTGCAGGTACATGTCTTCTACTGGACCGGTTCCATGCTTCTAAACGTCGTAATCCTTCCCCTCCTATTCTTCGGATACCTGCCGGAAATACTCTACGGAGGTGACCAGACTCTTTTTGAACTTTAAGCCATCGGCTAAGCCTGCGGGCTTTCACTCCATGGCCGGCATTCTCCCAATGCCTATCACCCTCAGTTTCTATCTTCTCGATTCCCAAGAAATCCCACAGAGGGATGAGTGTATTGCTAGGGTCTTGGACCAAGTCTTCAAAGAAAAGGTGGAATACCTGATCATTAGGGAAATGAGAGAGGTAGGTAGTAAGATGTTGGAAGTAGCTACCGAATAGATAGAAATAATGGTCGGGGGAGGAATGGAGGATTACCTTCCTAAGACTCCTAACATCTTTGCCATGGCGCAGCCAATGATGATAATGGGAAAGTGCACGGGCAATGGGATCTCGTACCAAAAACACGATTTTGGTTTCAGGATTGCAGCGAGCAATTCTCTCCGCCACCACAGCTTGCTTTACATAGCCCACTGTGGCATCTCCTAGCAGGATATCATTTCGTTCCGTCTTAGTATAGTAAGTAAGTTCTCCCTGCTGCCAACTTTGCCAATGGTCTAAGTATAGGGAAGGCTCCTTGTTGGGCCCCATATCCAACTGTGGGTGTTGGACCAAATACTTCTGTAAAGTGGTAGAACCACATTTGGGGTGGCCCGCAATCACAAAATCTGGCGGGCGCATTAAGACAAAAGAAACTTATGATAAGCTTGTGCTACCCGCTCCCATGAACGGGATTTGGAGAACTGCAACGCCCCCTGAGTGTACACTTCAGGTTGCTTGATGATGGTGGCGATCGCCTTAGTAAGCCCATCTGGGCTCGCTTCTTCAATTAAAATCCCCGAATCCTCATTCACAGCATCACGAGACCCACTATGTAGCGATGCAACAGCGGGCAGCCCTAAAGCATTTGCCTCCAAAATGGCAATGCCATACCCTTCAAAATCCCCTCTGACGGTATGTTGGCTTGGCAACAAAAAGACGTCTGAAGCCTTCAAAAGATGTTGGGTAGTCTCTCTTGATTGTACCCCATAGAATTTCACCGCTCCATTAAGCCCTAGCTTATCGGCCAACACACGTAGCTTATCTGTTTCATTGGGTAGCCCAACTACGTGGTATTTCGCTTCAGGGAATTTCTCCAGTATACGAGGCATGGCCTCTATCACCTTTCTTTGCCCCTTCCTCTCTTTTACACTCCCAACCGTAATCAATGCGGGGAATCCATGCGTTGTGCGGGAATACCCATTCATACCCACCTTATCAAAGTCAGCAGGCTCAATGCCGTTACCTATCACTTGTACGGTGGGACCCTTCTTCCCAAAAGCTGGCAGATGTTGTGCAGTATAGGAGGATACTGCAATCACTTTATCAAACTTGGCTAAACTACGACGCAACCACCACCGGCCAAGTGGACGCGATAAATCTAGCTCACTACCATGTACTACGGCCACCCATCTACGCGAAAGGACAGGTTTCAAGAACCCGGCTACCCATATTGGCCACTTGCCTGAACAGATAACCACCTCATTGCTTTTTGCATGGGAGTAAAACTCTTGAATCCGTTTCCAATAGGTGGACCAGATCAACCTTGACCGAAAAATACGTTTGATCTTATAGGGCTGTTTTCGGTCATAGGCCTTTGCCTCCTTTGGGGATATCAAACTGGTATCTGCCAACACGGTAACCTTCCAGCCCAACAAGGTTAGGTGCCCCGCCATATATGCTGCCTGGTTACCAATACCTCCTGGTTCAGGGAATAGCTCAGGGGCTATCCAGAGAAGTGAGCGAGAAGGAGGTTTATGCGTCATGCAGCGACAAAAATCGTAAAAATTCGGATACTATCAGGCTGTTTCTTTCTCTGATAGTACATTCCACTGAGTTAAAACTCGCTTTCTTAAACGAGGAAAACTAAGAATATGATAGAGGATACGAAACATCAATCCTTTCCCTCTCCCCCCTTGCCATGGCAGCTTAGTTTTGACCCACCTGAAAAGCGAGTCTTGGTCAAAAAACTCCAGGAAATATCGAATAACCCCCTTACTTATAGGGAGGCTCTTCCCTAAAATCCGATAGGCCGTAAAGCTTGGTTCCCCACCTTCCCTTAACCCACCCTGTGGTGCTCGCCTATCCATGGCTACAGCGAGAGGATTGCTTACCAGAATCATACCTGCTTGAAATGCCCTGCAACCATAGTAATGATCACCCCATCGGGTCCCGTCAAAATGCCCTGGCAGGGGCCCCAATTGTTCTAGCACATAGGATTTCATCACACTATTATTCGCGTTCCACTGACTAGCATAGTGAGGGTATTGATGGCTAGCCGGAATCGTTTCATCTTGCCGCACATATACCCCGGTTGAAATATCAGCAGACCAATCTTCCAAAATACGCAGATGATGCTGTAACCAATCCGGGTAAATGCGTACGTCATCGTCCAGAAAGGCAATATATTCTCCCCGAGATTCTCGGATAGCCCAGTTCCTTCCTGTCCATTGTCCTTGCTCATGGGGGGTATGGATCACACGAACCGTAGGAGCAGACTCTGGAGGGACCCAAGAGGTGGGCGACTGATCCACAACAAGAATCTCCCAGGGGGGCAATTCCTGCTGTTCAAGATCCTTGATAATCTGATCCAGATATGTATGTCTTTGGAGAGAGGTTATCACCACTGAAACCCTTGGAGCCCTTATTTTTTTAGGATCAATTGGCTTAGGTTGACCCAAAGGTTTCTCCCATTTGATTTTAGAGAGGTTTCTAACTTCTCTAAAGGCCTTCCATTCCTCTTTCCAATTACATCCTTCTTGTAGCCGTAGAAAAAGGATGTACCACGCCCAACGGGCACCAAAGTATAACCTGATAAATCTATAGTTGTCTACCTGATTTTCTACCAATATGGTGCTCGGCAAAGGTTCAGCAAATTCAGTGTATCGATATCCTCTTTTCCAAAGCTGGAAACCAGCATCTGCCAGCATGGCCTCCTCAGAATTATACTCCTCTTGCCAGTCTAGCTCTAACAACAACTGCTTATCCACGGTACGAAAATCCACCAACTGCATAAACCTATGCCCTGGCTTATCCGTCAATCGATACTCGTCTGGCTTTATGTATGAGTAAAAGGAGAACACAACTACAAAGCAAAAAAGTCTGACCAGTTCTTTACGTGATCTTCCAGGGCATAGGTTTATGCAGTTGGTGGATTTTCGTACCGTGGATAAGCAGTTGTTGT
>JBCBHI010000582.1:0-3979 GCA_038525885.1 Bacteroidota bacterium | reverse complement strand
CATGTTTGGAAAGCCAGTGAGTTCTATAGACTTAAAGAGTCCTGGAATTCTAAACATGCTCACGCAACCATTTTTCAAACTCATCAAAAAATTTCGGACCAATCAATTCATCTTCGCTTACACAAAGATCACTTAGATCTTCAAACATGCAAGCCACAGTATCCCACTCAGCAAAAACGATTTTATATTCATTGTTTTTCCCAGCCTCTGGAAACATGTCCACATTATCACCATAATTTACCTGGAACATTCCCTCACTTTCTATATGACATATTTCCAGACATCCCGTCCAAGGCTGTAGAAAAAATTCTTTTGGATTAAATCCACACTCTTTCATCAAAGTGATGATTCTATCCAATAGAGCAAAGTGCACAGGTAAACCTTCTTTATTTTCAATTCTTGTTTTCATGGCCGCATTTACCTTCTCGTGGTTATTATTAAAACGCACTCGATACTTCCCGTTTATGTCTCGTGATCTCTGCGTGAGCCCAATCGTCCCTCGTAAATCGTAAATCGTCAATTCCTCAAACGGTGTCCAAAAACGCCTCCATGCTTTCGTCGCTCGTAATGGGGAGCTTCTTCCGCAGGCGGTAGCGTTTGGTTTCTACCCCACGAATACTCAAGTTGATCTTACCCGCAATCTCCTTGGTGCTCATGTTCATTTTGATCATGGCGCAAAGTCGGGCCTCTTCATTGGTAATACCGGGGATCTTCTTCTTTAACTTTTTGAAGAAGTTGCTGTTCAATAGGTTAAACTGCTCTTCAAAGCTCTCCCACTCTTTGCTCGTATCCAGTTGCTTCTCAATCTTATCCGCAATACGCCGCAGCTTGGCCGGGTTTCCTTTGTCTTCTAGCACCTGCCGGATGTCCTGGTAAATCTCATGCATAAACTCCGTCTTGCTGATGCTCTGTAGCTGGGCACTGGCTAGCTCCTTCGCTTTGGCTTCCAGTTCGTCCTCGTAATTATCCACCTTGCCAGCCTTGCGCACGTAGGTCTCGCTCAGCGTTTTCTCCAGGCTGCTGGTCCAGTAGCTATAGGCCTGGTAGGCCTGGGCCTGGTTGAGCCGGGGCTCGAATACTTTTACCGGGGTTATACCCTCCAGGGCTTCTTCCAGGCTGGCATAAATCCCAGCTCCTACCCCCGCCCCTTTGGCGGCTCCTATGGCTCCGGTGGTGTCTACTACCTCTATGTGACAATCCAGCAGGGTAGCAATGGTCTTCGAAAACACATCGGACTGAAACATATTATCGTTGCCCACCCTCATCACGTCTACGTTTAGGCCCATGTCCTTCAGAATGTTGACCCCATACACAAAGGCAAAGGCTACCCCTTCCAAAGCGGCACGGTAGAGATGCGCCCGGTTGTGCCGGTTGAACTGCAAGTGGTGCACGTGCGATGTGATATTCTTGTTCTCCAGAATGCGCTCTGCTCCGTTGCCAAAGGGCAATACACATACCCCATCGGAACCAATGGGCACCGAAGCCGCCATCCGTTCCATATCGTTGTAGTCCCGGCCCGAACGCGCTATCTGGTGTTTCATCCAGCTGTACTGCATACCCGCCCCGTTGATGCAGAGCAACATACCTATCCTGTCCTTGCGCTCCTCATAGTTTACGTGGGCAAAGCCATTCACCCGGCTTTTGGCATCGTACAGGGGTTCATCTACTATGCCGTACACTACACCCGAGGTACCGCAGGTTCCGGCTATCTCCCCGGGGTTCAACACCTTGAGAGCCAGCGCATTGTTGGGCTGGTCTCCCGCCCGGTACGTAATGGGGATACCCTCCCGCAGGCCAGTCATTTCAGAAGCCTCATGGGTTACCTCTCCCTGAAAAGAGAAAGTGGGCACCATGCCCGGGATCAGGTTTTTGTCCAGGCCGTAGAAATCCAGCACCGGGTCAGCCACTGCATGTTGGTTGAAGTCCCACAGGATACCTTCCGATAGCCCGGAAATGGTAGTGTGCACTTGCCCCGTGAGGCGCATGGCAATGAAATCCCCGGGTAGCAAAAACTTGTGGGCCTGATCATATACTTCCGGTTCGTGATCCATGACCCATTTCAGCTTGCTAGCCGTAAAATTCCCCGGAGAGTTGAGGCAATTCTGCAAACACCAGTCCTTTCCTATGCCCTCAAAGGCCCGGTCGCCCAAAGCCACTGCCCGGCTATCGCACCAAATTATGGAAGGCCGTAGCACGTGCTGGTCTTCGTCTATGAGCACCAGGCCGTGCATTTGGTAGCTAATCCCAATAGCTTGGATATCCTTGGGGTCTACGTTGGTCTTGAGCAATAATTTTCGCGTAGCGAAACAGAAGTCCTGCCACCATATTTCGGGTTGCTGTTCTGCCCATCCCGTCTGGCGGGAAATCATGTCCATGTCCTTCTCTGGATATGAAACCACCCCCACCGTTTCTTGCGTCTGCGCATCTACCAAAGCGGCTTTGATGCTGCTACTGCCAATATCATACCCTAGTAAATACATTCTAGTTACGTCAGTGCTACGTCATAAAGATACACCCAGGATTGACAATTGCTAGCATGAATTGAGGTGAGTGGTATCTGTAGATATGGTAGTTTTTACCAAGGTACTTCCGGGCTGCCTATCATTTACCTAGAAGGCAAGGGTTTATCTATCGGCCAAAGATTTTTATCTTACATAGAGCATGCTGAAAAAGTCATCAATTGCCTCCGGCCTACGCGGCGCGGCTTTAGCCGGATGGTAAAGAAATTCATGAAAACAGGGCTTCAGCCTAAGAAAGCCACCTCTCTTTGGGCTAGGCGCCCCCGGGCTGAAGCCCGAAATATTTGGTGTTTTTGATCACCGAGCAATTGAAACCAAGCATTTTGGCCCAAATCGCTGAAAAACTTTGGATTTAGAAGAAGCCTGGTAAAAATTAGACTAGAACTAGATGAAGCCGTTATGCTTCTTATCGGTGGCCTTTTGGTTAATCATCCCTTGGTGCAAGGCACAAGCCCAGGGAGCACTGTTCTGGGTAATTGACGCAGAGGCAGTAGTCATAGTTAGTACCGGAGAGGAAGTAAAGGTGGGGCGGGAATTCTACCAGCCCCAGTCCCTCCGTTTGGGCCCAAACGGATACTTGGCCTTGTACAATGCCGATGGCGCCTATCGGGTATGGGAAGGACCACAAACCATAGCCGACAGTATGCTGGAGGAATTTTCACCCACCGGCCGCACGCTGAATTTACGCCTGACCTGGGAGGCCCTTATGCATGACCAACCCTATGCTAGAGAAGCCCAGCCCCAAGCCATTCACGCAGGTTATGATCCGCCTCCCGACATCCCCCTTATCCTCCCGGTCCGGAATGAAATAAAGGTACTGTACAAGGAGATTTGTCTCTGGTGGGAAACAGATTCCCTGCACCCAACTGAGCCCTACAAGCTCCTGATCTACAACCTATTTGATGAGCCTCTAGATTCACTATACGTCCCGGGCAACCGGGTGCAATTGGATCTTAGTTCCTATGATGAAGATGTACTATTTCAGATACAGATCTTGGGCCATCAAGGCAAGACATCCGATAGGATTTATGTGATTATGGTACCGCCCGAGGAAAGGCAACAGGCAGCCTTATCCTATACCGCTTGCGACCCCAAGGACCCAATGCAGGCCCTGGTTATGGCCTATTATTTGGAACGTAAAGCTAACTCGGCCCAATACGCCCTCCCCTATTATCAATTAGCGGCTGAGCTATCCGGCCGGGAATCCTTTCGGGTATTTCTGGAACAATTCAGGGCCCGGTATCGGCAAGCCGATTGGTGGAAAAAGGAGTAGTTCCCGATGGCTTTTAGGTGGGTATTCTTCATATTGAAATGCTAAGCACTCACCATCATCAAAATTGCTCGTTATGAAAACCCACTCTCTAGTATTGTTACTGTTCGGTACCCTTATCTCATTGCCTGGCTACAGCCAGGATAGTGGCGGGCTTACCGTGAAACTAACGTTCTCCGAGGAGGTACAA
>JBCBHI010000581.1:0-3979 GCA_038525885.1 Bacteroidota bacterium | reverse complement strand
CTACTTCGTCAGAACTAGTACCTCCAATAGTGGTAACGTCGAATAGTTCAATCCAGGAAGAATCAGGATGAGATCGCACCCAAACCTTATCATCAGTATCGTTCTCATCGCCGTGCCGATATACTTCAAAACCTAAAACAAGGTCCTGTGTAGCAGTATCATAAGCTGAAAGATCCATGGACAGGATGAGGAATTGTGATGCATCAGCATTTGGATTATCCAAGGTTGCTACTTGATTTCCATCATTATCAATTCCACCCCAGTCAAATTTTAGGCGCAAACCTGTTTGCGTGGTTGGCAAATATCCTAAACCTGAGGTGCTATCAATCTTACCAGTAGTTGTGGTGTATTCGCTAACAGTGATTGACTCAAAATCTTCCAAGTAAGGTAGAGTTCCTGTATATCTATCGAATACCTCTAGGCTAGTAGTGTCGCTATCATTATCGTCGATAGAATCAACAGAGACATTAACCATACCAGCGATCTGATACGTACCCCCATCTGAAAATGAAATGTTATTCGTGAACGTTACGGTATCAGATTCCAAGTAATCTAATGACCCACTATACGTTTGGGAGAAATTCTGAACCGAACCAGAAGGCGAAATAACACTAATGGAAACACCAAAGTTGGATCTGGCATCCAAGTTCAGGTTTCGGAAAACTACCTCAATAGAATCTGTACCGAAAAGTCCTGCAGGATATCCCTCCGTTGCACCGTATAAATCTAATGCTGTGATCTCAAAATCAGTAGGCCCTTCATACAAAAGAATATCATTGAAGGAAACACCGTCGTTATTATATACGTCATCACCTTCATGTCCAAACCGGATTTGAGTGTATTGGGAGTAATCCAAACCTGCATTTACCAATTCAATACCCAAATCCACCTCTACATTATGCCAAGTGTTCTGACTTAGGCTTGTCAAATCAAAGACTTCAATCCAAGCAGAGTCGGGGTGTGTACGCATCCAAACCCGATCATCAGCATCATCTCCATCGTTATGACGTCTGGTATTGAACTCGAGAACGATGTTATCATTCGTGGTATCGTAGGCTGAAAGATCTACTGAGAAAATAATCGAATGATCTTCTGTACCCCCTACTGGATTATCCAGTGTAGCAGCTACCTCACCGTTATTATTAATTCCGGTGATGTCAAAACGCAGTCTTAAGTTTTCAACAGATTGGGTGTATGTCCAACCTTCTAAAGTCTCACCTAAAGCTGTAGTACTTTGAGTAAATGAGGTGGTAGTAACAGCCTCAAAATCCTGAATGTAAGGCAACCCATCTGAGTACACGGATAATACTAACTCCGTAGCATTGAGGAAGTCGTTGGCATTGTCCTCGTCCCCGGTTAAGTTGGTTCCACCTGAAAAGGTGTACTCACCTACTACAGGGTAACTCAAGGCATTGGTGAACCAAACCGTATCCTTTTCGGCACTGAGCAGGGTGTCAGAATAAGTGACAGAATTGAAAGTAGAATTTCCGTCGGGATCTGCCAGATTCAAATTCACGGCAAAGTTATTGGCGGTATCCGATCCCACGTTCTCGATGACTACCCCCACACTATCGGTACTATATACTCCAACCGGAGCATCATCGGTAGTACCGCTAATTAGGATGTCGGTAACTCCGACGTCGTTGGTTTGGCCGAAAGCAGTCACAAATCCCCAAAAAGTGAAAAATACCAGAAGGAGAATCCTACTGGCCACTCCCCTCCTTTTTCGAGGAGTTTTAAGGGTTTGTGGTACCGTGGCGTACGTATAGCTCATATCAAATTCGGGTTTGGTTCTTCAAGAAGTCCTATTAGCAATTAGATAAAAGGTATATATTCTTTAAAAATTCACAGGAAACTAAAGAATTTTCCAGCAAGTGCGCAATATTCACAATCGATTTCGGTTGTTAAACTTTCGTAAAAAAACGTTAGTTGAGACTACCAAATTTTTTTTGACAAAAATCCAACTTGAAACGAGAATTTGACATTATTAATCCCTCTCAATTTTTTATATAGTTCTCGCTTACCATTACATTTGCAATTTTTTTCAGGATGCTGAGCAGTTCGGTAGCACGCTTCGTTCGAGAAGAGGAGGCTGCAAGTTCGATTTCTTTCATCCCGGAGAACACGTTGGTTACTGCGTTCAAATCCCTTAGGTCTAGTTCTGAGTGGCATTGTAGATCTGCCCCCACTTCCTCCAAGCTAAGTATTCTTTTTTTTCAATTGGACGTTGTGACCTACATCTTGGATACTCATGGGGTGCTTTTCTATATTACCTCACATGAACCACACTTATAATGACTCCAATCTAAGTGACCGGTTCATGATTGGTTAAGCTCAGCTCTTCTTCACTAAACCAGCCTACTTGCAGGTGCATAGTCTGGTTTTTATCCACACCTCTTTTCTTTTTCTATCCATCCAATTAGCAAAGAGTATATTCGAAAAACGACCTTTTGGCTATGGTGCTCAATTACATCTGGATTGGTTTCTTTCTAATAGCTTTTGTAGTGGCTTGTGTACGGTTTTTCTTTTTGGGAGAACTAGCAGCCTTCACCGAAATCATAGATAGCACCTTTTCCAATGCCAAACTGGGATTTGAAATAGCGCTCTTTCTTACTGGCGTGATGGCCTTGTGGTTGGGCATAATGAAAATTGGGGAAAAGGGCGGGATGGTTCAAACCTTAGGTCGTGTGATTGGTCCATTCTTCAACAAGTTGTTTCCTTCCATCCCAAAGGACCACCCTGTCTTTGGGAGCATGCTGATGAACTTCTCTGCAAACATGCTTGGGCTAGATAATGCTGCTACCCCATTGGGGCTTAAAGCCATGCATGAGTTACAGGACCTGAACCAAACACCTGATACGGCATCCAATGCTCAAATCATGTTTTTGGTCTTAAATACTAGCGGGCTTACCATCATCCCCATCAGTGTGTTAGCCATTCGGGCGCAACAAGGTGCAGCCTCCCCCTCTGAAGTATTCATCCCCATATTGATTGCTACTTTTTTCGCTACCCTAGCTGGCTTACTAGCTGTAGCCTGGTACCAGAAGATTAACCTGCTGCAGCCTACCGTACTACTCTATTTAGGCGGGCTCACCGTTACCATCATAGGCCTTATGGTGGGCTACCGTGCCCTGCCAGAAGAAACAGCATCCGTACTATCTAG
Organism: Bacteroidota bacterium; assembly: GCA_038525885.1. Taxonomy (GTDB): domain Bacteria; phylum Bacteroidota; class Bacteroidia; order Cytophagales; family Cyclobacteriaceae; genus DMST01. The sequence continues at coordinate 816 of JBCBHI010000581.1, read as the reverse complement.
CGGGCTAGCAAATTTTTTACTACTCAGCATCATTGTCTCCTTTATTATTGCCGCCTTAAGAAAGAAGGTTTCAGTGTATGACACCTTTATTGAGGGCGCAAAGGAAGGGTTTCAAGTAGCCATTAAGATAGTTCCCTACCTAGTTGCAATGCTTGTGGGTATTGGAGTGTTTAGGGCATGTGGTGCATTGGGATTTATCACTGATGGTTTAAGCTGGCTAGTAAACTTAACTGGTGCTGATAGTGAATGGGTGAAAGCGCTACCCACTGCTTTGATGAAACCCTTGAGTGGCTCAGGTGCCAGGGGCATGATGGTAGAAACTATGACTACCTATGGAGCAGACAGCTTTGCTGGTTATTTGGCAAGTGTTATGCAAGGCTCTACCGAAACCACCTTCTATGTTCTTGCTGTGTATTTTGGAGCCGTAAACATCTCCAGAACCCGGCATGCCGTTACGTGTGGGCTATTCGCCGATCTAGTTGGCATTGTTACAGCCATTTTGGTCTCTTACCTTTTCTTTAGTGGCTAAGAGAGCGCTTCTAATTTTCCGATGGCAGGAAAATGGATCTGGAATTTGGTTCCCTTTTTCTCTTCGCTTTCTACGGTAATGGAACCAAGGTTTTTCTCAACAAATTCTTTAATCAAAAGCAATCCCAATCCGGTCCCAGTTTCGTTTTGAGTTCCCTTTGTACTTATTGTGGTATCGATCCTGAATAGTTTTTGGAGGTTTTCCTCAGAAATACCCATCCCATCATCCTGAACCATTAATGCAATCAAGTTTACCTACCCAGGTGGTAACATTTTGATTGAGGCTGT
>JBCBHI010000580.1:0-3984 GCA_038525885.1 Bacteroidota bacterium | reverse complement strand
AAAGAATGCCAATTATGAGATAACCACCTTCATTCCAGGGTTGAATGATTGGGAAGCGGATAAGTATGATGTAGTCATCCTGCATCAACTACCTAGTGCCCGGATTGGGATTCCCGTGCCCGTACGGCAACTTCTGGAAGCAGGAGCTTCTACTTGGTTCATTTGGGGGCCTCAAACCAACATGCAAGCGTTCAACCAACTCAACAACGTACTTGAGGTGGGCGTACGCGGAAACCAGAAGGACCAGGTCACTCCCATTTTCCAACCGAACTTTAGTCGGTTCCGGTATTCGGATGAGAACCAGGGGCTTACCAATCGGTACCCTCCGGTGACTGTTCCCTTTGGTGGAGTTTCCTTGAAAAACGCCGGGGAAATCCTGTTCAACCAACGAGTTGGGAGTATAGACACCAACAAACCCTTGTGGGTTTTCAGCACTACTGAAGAAAACAAACAAGCCGTTACCCTGGGCTCGGGCATGTGGCAATGGCGCCTACAGGAATATGCCCGTACTACTGGTCAAGCCGCCTTTGACGAATTAGTAAGCAAAACAGTACAATACCTCAGTTCTAAGGAGGACCGAAGAAAATTCAAGGTGTATCCCGTTGCCAATGAATTCACTGAAAGCCAAGCGGTCATTCTGGAAACCGAAGTATACAACGACATCTATGAGGAGGTATATGACAAGAGCATATCATTGACTCTGTCAAAGGATGGCGAAGAAAACACCAACTACACCTACACTACTAGCGCAGCCAACACCCGATACCGGATTAGTGGGCTAGAAGAGGGAATTTATCAGTTCAGTGCAGCTACCTCTGTAGATGGAGAGGTACTCAACAGCACCGGGGCTTTCACTGTAAAGGACTTACAACTGGAAAGTCTGGATTTAACCGCCAATCATGCCTTGCTTCGAACCTTGTCAGAAGACACTGGCGGGCTGTTCACTACCAACTTAGAAGCGTTGGCAAGTGAACTCACCAATACCCAAGCACAAGCGCTCATTCACAGTAGCGAACAATTCCTTCCTTTAGTCAATTTACCTTGGGTTTTCTTTCTGGTTTTGGTACTCTTGACCATCGAATGGGTATTGAGACGATACTACGGTAGCTATTGATTTAATTTAGAACTTGGAGGTGAAGGAATCCAGACGGAATGTTGTCGTTTATTTTCCTTTATTGGCATTCCCTTTACCTTTGAATAGTAACTTAAATGGGCATGATTCACGCTAACGACCCCTCGTTGACTTCTTGGATTCCGGTGGCTCCAGATTCTGACTTCCCGATTCAAAACCTACCCTACGGCATATTCAAACCCAGTAACCGAGCTCCTAGAGTAGGCGTGGCTATTGGTGACCATGTGTTGGATCTGCATGTCCTCCAAGAAACCGGATACTTCGAAGGTTTTAAGCTGCCCTTCCAGATTTTTCGCCGTCCCTTCCTGAACGATTTTATGGCCTTGGGAAAGCAGAAAACGAACCGGGTGAGGGACCGAATCTCAGAAATTTTGAGGGAGGATAATCCAGAGTTGCGTGAAAACAAGATTGTGAGGCACCGGGCGGTCATTCCCATGGAGGAGGTGGAAATGCAAATGCCCGTATTTGCAAGAGACTATACTGATTTCTATAGCAGCATGGAGCACGCCACCAATGTGGGTAAAATGTTCCGTGACCCTGACAATGCACTACTACCCAACTGGAAGCACATTCCCGTAGGGTATCATGGCCGGGCCAGCTCCATTGTGCTTTCAGGCACCTCCATCAAAAGGCCTAGTGGACAAACCATGGCCAATGATGCAGACTCTCCCTCCTTTGGCCCAAGTAAGTTGCTAGACTTTGAGTTAGAAATGGCCTTTGTCACCAACGTAGCCACGCCTATGGGTGACTCCATCAGTACCACCCATGCCGAAACCTTCATTTTTGGCATGCTGCTATTCAATGATTGGTCAGCACGGGACATTCAAAAGTGGGAATATGTACCACTAGGGCCTTTTCTTGGGAAAAACTTTGCCTCCTCTATCTCTCCCTGGGTAGTAACCCTGGAAGCCCTGGAACCCTTTCGGGTAGGTGGGCCTACGCAAGACCCGGAACCGCTCCCCTACCTGAAACAAGAAGGTGCCAAAAACTTTGATATCGACCTGGAAGTTGCCATCCAGCCCAACAACGGGCAGGAACACGTGGTATGCCGGTCCAATTTTCGGCATATGTACTGGAGCATGAGCCAGCAACTTGCGCACCACACTGTCAATGGTTGCAATATCAATCCGGGAGATCTGTATGCCTCAGGAACCATCAGTGGGCCCACACCAGATTCTTATGGTAGTATGCTAGAGCTAAGCTGGCGTGGCACGAACCCACTCACCCTTGGCGATGGTTCTACCCGTAAGTTCATTGAAGACTATGACACGGTAGTAATCCGGGGCTTCTGCCAAAACGAAAACTATCGGATAGGTTTCGGCGAGGTACGCACACAGATATTACCCGCATACCTCTAGCCTATGCTTACTATTAACCCAAAAGACGTTTCCGTACCCCAACTGCATGGTTACCTGCTAGGAGCTATCGCTCCAAGACCCATCGCTTTTGCGTCTACGGTAGATGCCGAAGGCAATGTTAATCTGAGCCCTTTTAGTTTCTTTAACGTCTTTGGAGCCAATCCTCCCACCCTTATTTTTTCTCCGGCACGCCGGGTCCGTGACAACACTACCAAACACACGTTGAGCAACGTGGAGGAAGTCAATGAGGTAGTGATCAATATCGTGGATCACCCCATGGTAGAGCAAATGTCACTGGCTAGTTCTGAATACCCAAAGGGAGTAAACGAGTTTATCAAAGCTGGCCTTACCGAACAGCCTTCGGAAAGCGTGCGGCCACCTCGAATTGCAGAAGCGCCCGCCGCTTTCGAATGTACCGTCAAACAGGTCATTCCTTTAGGCAATGAGGGCGGGGCTGGAAATCTCATCGTCTGTGAAGTGGTGTTAGCACACTTTCAGGACCACATTCTTGGGTCAGACGGAAAAATTGATCCTCACAAACTTGATTCGGTCGCTAGAATGGGCGGTGATTGGTATTGTAGGGCACAAGGTTCAGCCTTGTTTACCTTACCTAAGCCTAATAGAAATTTGGGTATGGGCATGGATCAACTCCCAGATTCCATTCGCAATTCAACCGTTCTCACGGGCAATCAATTAGCACGTCTGGCTAATGCACATACCCTGCCTGAACCAGAAGCGATTACCCAATACCAGGAAACTGAAACAGCTAAAGAAATTTACGAACGCTTCGGCCATCACCAGGATACATTCCAATTCCATACTCACCAGAAAGCCGCGGAACTCCTAGAAGCCGGTAACATAGAAGAAGCCTGGTTAGTATTGTCCATGCCTTCCCCCTCCCATTAGTTTTATCGATAGTTAACACCAGTTCAACCATTCAACTATTACGTTCTTCGTATTAGCGCACTGTCCCAGGATCTGTCTTAATTTTTCCTCGTATTATTCAACTTTAATTCAAGCCCTTGCTAGAACAATACTGTTCATAGGGCTATGAAATTATTGCGGGTAACATTATCTTAACAGTTAGGAAATATTAGAATCTCCTAGTATAGAAAAAACAGGAAATTCTTGAGTTAAGAATACAGCCTACAAAGTCTATGGACACAAACAACATGATTAAAAATACCGACCCTATTGAACTGCTTCAAAGCATTAATTTGGTACGTCTAGATGATCGTCTATCTTGGGTAGAACAGAATAACGCAATACTAAGATTGATCAAAGAAAGAGATCAGATGATGGCCATTGCGGAACTAACACGGTGATTCTTATTCGCGCTTTTCAAATACCGCATTCAAACCCTGTAGAGCCTCCCAAAAGTTCTGGAAGGATTCTAGATCTTCGGCATCCATCACAGATCCTATCCATTCAGGGGGATTATTTGTATATGGCCTTCGCTGATTTTAAGAGTTACTTTGAACCTTCATGGATAGG
>JBCBHI010000579.1:0-3990 GCA_038525885.1 Bacteroidota bacterium | reverse complement strand
GTGTTTGCCAATTATAGCTTTAAACTTAATTTAACGATTGGTTTAGCAGCAGTTCTGCTCGCTGGGGACCTATTGGAGGTATATAACGGAGTCCTGAAAAATCTATTTTCTGCCGAAGGCCGTAAACAATTATTCAGGGTATCAAAAAGGAAAGCAGCTGTCTCGAATTGAGATACGTTGGATCATTTTGAGAATTATTTAGATTACACAAAGGGTATATAGCCAAGGAATATTGATTATCACACCGGACATGAGAAAATTTCTTTTCATCGGAATTACTTCCCTTTGCTTGTTTAACCAACAAGCCGTAGCACAAGAATACGTATTCAAAATTCTTGCTAACAAAGGGAACAATGCGTATCGAACCTCAGAAGCTGGCGCCGACTGGCAGCCATTGCGCACGGGGGCATCACTAAGCGAAGGGTACGAAGTACAAATAGCAGAAGGCGCCTACGTGGGGCTAATCCACGCCTCTGGCAAAACCCACGAGTTGACTACCCCCGGTAGTTACGATGTGGACGATCTGGCCTCTACGCTGACCTCTGGCAGCACAGGAGTAGCCGCAAAATATGCAGACTTCGTCCTTACCAAGCTGAATGAGGAGGAAGTAGACATCAACGCCAACTATGGACAATTTGTGAATGCAACCGGAGCGGTAGAACGTGCTACCAACTCCTCCAAGTTGAAATTGATGCTCAACAAATCCACCAAAGTTTACGGGTCTGAAGTAATTCTCCGTTGGGCAGAAGGCGATGAATCTGAGTCTTACCTTATCACACTGTACAACATCTTCGACAAGGTGATTCAGGAGCAAGAGGTTGAGGAGTCAAGCATGATGCTCAACTTTGATGACGAAATGATGCAAGGTCAGCACTTCGTTAAAATCACCGTACAGGTGATGGGGTCTGACTCGTTGATTTCAGATCAATATGGCATTGAGCGCCTACCTCCGGGTCGTATTCAATCCATTTCCGATGAATGGATGACCCTGCAAGGAGAAGTGCAAGAGGAAACACCCTTGAACTACATCGTAAAGGCAGGCTTCTTTGAAGAAAAAGGATTGCTACTAGATGCCCTTACGGCGTACGAGAAAGCTATTCGGTTAGCTCCCGATGTAGATAGCTTCCGCGAACTATACCAAGAGTTCTTAGTAAGATCAAAACTCGCCGGAGAAACCGAAGGTGAGTCCTCTGAGAACTAACCTAAGTTATTATACCTCGTTTTTGAAAAGCCCGGTTTTGCCGGGCTTTTTTTGTTACCTCCCACAACTAGGCCGTTAATGATCTGCCACCCCTATCCGGAAGGCTAGACAGCTCCTGCCTCGAAAGCATACGGACGATTTATTAGCACCTTTAGATAATGGAGATGAGGTGACTCAAAAAGGATAAACTAGAAACACTCTCATCATCAGGATTTAGAGCAAGTCGAAGAACCTTGGATCTGTAACAAGGGCAGAGAGGAACGAATAAGGAGTAGTACGCCCCAAGGCTGAAGTAACTAGCAAGCTAAAGAGGAGAATTAGACTTCCTTTCCAAGTCAATAGCTGTCTTGGACACTTCTGGCTAGCGTGGCTAGCGAGTCACAGCCGTATCATTATTTACTAGCTGCTTCCTTATTTTCCGATACAGCTCGTTAGGGTTGAATGGCTTGGTTACAAAGTCGTTCATCCCCGATGAAAACACCTTGTCTCGTACATCAGCCAAAGCCGAGGCCGTTAAGGCAATGATGGGTAATTCCCTCGCAAATTTTCGGATCTCCTGCGTAGCCGTATACCCGTCCATGACTGGCATCTGCAAGTCCATCAGGATAACATCATAGGGGGTGATATCTACCATGTCCAGGGCCTCCTGTCCATTCATGGCAACGTCTACTTCTAGTCCCCATTTCTTCAGGAATTTCTTGGCCATGGTAATATTTACATGATTATCCTCAACCAAAAGGATTCTAGCCGGCCCTAAGGGCTCAAAATTCACGGAAGGAGCGATATCTGAAAGTTGTCCTGACGAGGTAGGGTCAAATTGGAAAGATTGCACAAAGCTGAATCGGGAGCCTCTTCCCGGCTCACTTTCTAACTTAATTTCCACACCCTGCAACGCCAAAAGCTTCTTTATGATGGCCAATCCAAGCCCGGTACCTCCATACTCTCTGGTGGTTGAGGAGGAAGCTTGAGTGAACATGTTGAAAACGTTCGCTTGCTTGGACTTCTCTATCCCAATCCCTGTATCCGCTACGGAGAATTCCAAGGACACTTCATCTTCCCTTGCCTCCAGCAAATCCACTTCCATTACTACCTTTCCGTGTTTGGTAAACTTAATGGCATTGCTCACCAGATTGGTCATTACTTGGCTCAAACGCTTACCATCCACCTTGATGGTTTCAGGGATGCTATTCTCAATTCTCACCTCCAATTCTAGGCCCTTATCTTGTGCTAAGGGAGCCAACGCCTTCTGAATATTAGACAAGGAGGCTCTTACATCAATGTCTTCAATCACAAATTCTACCTTGCCTGCCTCTATTTTACTGAAGTCCAAAATATCATTCACTAGCACTAACAGGTTCTCAGCAGAGTATTTCAGTGTGGTTAGGTTTTCTACCTGATCTTCTCTGGGGGTTTCCTGCAACAGCAAATGAGTAGAGCCAATCACAGCATTTAAGGGAGTTCGAATTTCGTGGCTCATCACTGACAAAAAATCAGCCTTGGCTTGTGAGGCACGCTCAGCTTTTAGTTTGGCTTCTTGTTCTTTTCTAAGCTGATAGATCTGAGCAATGGAGAACAAGGACAACTCCACCAGCACCCCCAATTGAAAAACGTAGTTGGCATTTTGTGTATCATATAGCTGGTTGATTAAAATACTGGAGACAAGACCGACATGGAGAAACAGAGAACCCACGATGATAAACATGGAGGCCTCTCGGGTATGTTTCCAAAAGGCAAACAGTAACACTAGGAAACATAGGGATTCTACATAGACATAAGACCGATGTACCCTCTGCAGGAACTCGAAATTGTTATTGGCAAGCAACACCAAGGTCATACCCAACACCTCAGCCAAGCGAACAAAAATGAGTAGCCTCATAAAAGCATCCCAGTTGGGGATTCGTTTGTAGGTCTTCAAAAAGTTTCTCTGGAACTGCAAATAAAGCACCGGCATCAGCGAAGTGCTTAGCAGGTAAAATACCAGGTACAGATAAGGGTACTCTCCTAAACGGGTCTGAGAGGTAAGGCCATAGTAGTTGAGAAAATACAAACTTGTGACCGCGACGTACCCTACGTAATAGATGGTATGCGCCCTTTTAAGAAACAAGAAAAGCACAAAATTGTAAATAATCAGTAACCACAGCACTCCTTGAAAAAGCCCCTGCCACCAATTCAGGTTGGTATTTTGGAGATGCCATTGCTCCATGGGCACCAAATTGGCCTTGAAATCAACCGCATGGCCATCCACATTCCACATCTTCGCAAAAACTGTGATGGAAGAGTTCGCTTTGATAAATAGGGGAACACTAACTTGATTGCGGTTGTATGGCAGACTCTTCTCGCTTCTGGGCACCAATACCCCTGTTTGAAGCATCTTGTGTCTATCCGTTACCGGGTCATAGACATATACTTCCGCGAAGTTGGTATGCTTATCCCCCGGATAGTAAACCATATTCACGTCCCGGTCAAACTGGTTCTCTATGGTCAGTTTGGTCCAATAGTAATCTGCCTTGGGGTGTTTCCGTTGGAAAGTGGTATAACCCAAAAAAACGCTTGGGTCTTGGCCAATGACCTCAGAAATATCAAAGGACCTATCTAATTCCGGAAGGATGAAGAGGTAGTTCTTTACCTCTGGATAAGCCTCTTTCTCTTGATCTAACCGATAGGGTACAGCTAGGGGTTCTTGCCCAAAAACAACAGAAAATTGGACAAGGAAGAAAACAAAAAATACTATCCCTCGCGGCGAGATTCTCATATACTTTTATGTCACCTGAGACAACAAGGCCTATTTT
>JBCBHI010000578.1:0-4006 GCA_038525885.1 Bacteroidota bacterium | reverse complement strand
GTTTTGTCTCCCCGAAGGCAATTCCGCAGCTTCGAGACACAGCGGCGGTACTAGAAAAATTGGAATTGGCCGACACGCAAACTAAGCTGCTTGCTATAGTGGCCAATAGGCGAGGCGCAGAGGATGCTTGCCAATTTGAAGAAATCCAGTATTTGGGTTTCCCGCTATCGGTATCAGAAACTTTCCAACAGCGCAACACCAACAAGTCTATTGCCCAAGCACTTGATGTAGTAAAAGAAATCCAGGAATTGTGCAAGAAGCACCATAAAGAGCAGGTTGTCTATTTATCTATGGGGTTCGGAAACCCGTACGGAGACCCCTATTCGCCGAGTGTATTGGTAGAGTTCGTCGAAAAATTAGACAAACTGGGCATCAAGATTGTTTCTTTGGCAGATACAATAGGGGTAAGTACACCGGAGTTGATCAAAAATAGTTTTGGTGAACTTATCCCAGCCTATCCTGGCATTGAATTTGGTGCTCACTTACACAGCCACCCTTCCACCATTCGCGAGAAAGTGGAGGCGGTGATAGAGGCCAAAGTCATCCGGATGGATACGGCTATGAAAGGTTTTGGAGGTTGCCCCATGGCAGAAGATGATCTAGTGGGCAACCTTGCGACCGAAATGGTAGTTGATACTTTGAAAGCGCAAAACGTAGAGATTTTTTTAGACAACTCACAACTAATCAATGCCTTAGCTGAAGCAGGAAACCTTTTCGGCACTTATGTTTAAATACCTTACATCCTCCAAATTCGGCGAATTATTGGATGTAGATAAACCTTAGTATATAGCAATAAGATTTGGCATTTATCTGGAGTTTTCATCCAGACCCGGAATATTAAACAGGTAGACATTTATAAGACAATTTGATATGAAACGTATTTTAGCACTTACCGTGATGAGCTTGGGTATTGTTACCCTTTCGTTCGGCCAGGGAGCTTCTGCCCAAGCAGCTACAGAGTTTACCGCGGCAGGCATCAAGCTCTACGAGAGCAAACAATTTATGGAAGCCATCGTGAGCTTCAACTCTGCTATCGAAGCCGATCCTAGTTATTTCCAGGCTTACTTTTTCCGTGCCAACATCAAACGCGATTTCGAGGATCTGCACGGTGCTATGAAGGACTACAACAACACCATAGAGGCCAATCCCAATTTTGCCGATGCCTGGTTTGAGCGTGGTAATGTAAAGTTCACCCTACAGGATTACTTTGGTGCCATAGAAGATTATTCCAAAGCTATCGAGCTAAACGAAAACAATGTTCAGGCTTACTACAAGCGTGGTCAAGCTAAACAGCAGTTGGAGGCGTATGAAGATGCCATCAACGACTGCACCAAAATTCTGGAAATCAACAATGACAATGTAGATGCTTTTTACCTGCGTGGAGTACTTCGTATTGAGTACGGCCAACTGCAGGCAGGTTGCCTTGACTTGAGCAAGGCCGGAGAGCTAGGCGATTTGAACGCTTATCAGGTAATCCGGGAGCGCTGCAACTCCAGCTGTTTCTCCAACTAATCGTCAAACGTCTTATAATACTCAGCTCTGGTACTACCGTGCCAGGGCTTTTTTTATGCCTAAGGTTAAAAATTGGAAGCTTAGAATTCGGATCAGTCTATATTCCTATGGGGAAGTGCCTTTGGTAAATCCAGCTTAGATTGATTCACCCCCATTCCTATTTTTTTACCACAGAGAAAAGGGAGTATGCACAGAGATTCTCAAAGTATTTTATTTAAAATCTTTGAGGGCTCTGTGCCTTCTTTGATCTCTCTGTGGTCCCATTTTGACCACTCAGCAGAGGTAGTTTCCAAGTTTTAGGAATGATCCACAGAAATCCAGAGGGCACAAAGAAAGACTATGCCTCTTCTTCAGGCAGGTCGGGCTCTGGCAAGCTTATATCCAGGCCTTCCAGTTCATCCACCAGTCGCTTGGCTACCAGAAAGTTACGGTACCACTTTTGGTCAGCGGGGATTACCTCCCAGGGCACCGGATCACTACAGCGCAAGCGCAACTGATCGTACTGCTCTAGCAGGTCCTCGTACCGCTGGGCGGCCTTGCGGTCATCCGGGTCGTATTTCCACCGCTTGTGTGGTATAGAGATCCGTGATTCAATCCGGGCCCACTGCTCCTGCGAGGAGATGTGCAGTAGCAGTTTAATCACCCGGGTGTTATTCAGTTGCAGGTGCTCTTCCAGTGTATTGATCATGGTGTACCGATGGTCAATGATCTCATGTGGGTGAGTCCAATACAATTGAGGCATGATGATGTCCTCGTAGTAGCTACGGTTAAACAACTGGATCTTGCCTGCCTCAGGAAAGTGCGGGAACACCCGCCAAAGGAAATCGTGCTTCTGCTCCAGTTCGGTGGGTTTCTTAAATGATTTCACTCTGCAACCCAGTGGGTTCACCCCAGAAAACACGTGCCGAATAGTGCCATCCTTACCGGCCGTATCCACCCCTTGCAGAATGACCAACAGGCTGTACTTCTCCTGAATGTACATTTGGTGCTGCAGCTCAAACATGCGCTGGCGTAGCTTTTTGGTCTGCGCCTTGATGTGCTCCTTATCCAGGCCCTCGGGTGCCTGGGTAGGCATATTCATTAGCTTCTCCATGGTTCTCTATTGAAGGGAAAGGGGAACTCCGGTAGCAAATTCTTCCGCTCCTATCTTATGGCCACCCACCTCATCAGCATCCCAGTCTTGGGCTATCTTCCAAACCCCATCTTGCTGGCGCAATACTACATGGAAGTACCCATAGTACACGCGTTCGGGACCATCCTTAGGCATCATGGTAATGCGGTAGTACCCCACCTCATACGCTACCAGCGGATGAAACTCCCGCATGGCAAAGGAGAAATCGATGATACGTGGCTCAGGGTTGGGGCTAGCAAAAGCCCTCTGGTTGTTTTCCTTATACTCTGCCCCCACACGAATGCCCCAGCTTCCGGCCCGCACTACATCATCCGCATGCAAGGCATTGAATCCCTCGGCGTCTCGTGCGGCCCAGGCTTTCTGAAAGGGATACCATATCTGCTCGTTGACGGCCTGGGCGATAGCTAGCGAATCGGCAGATTCCTGTCCGAAGGCAAAGGACAGCGGAAACAAGGTAAACAGGATGATAAGAGTGCGCATAGTGGGTTTTAGATTATCTCATAATTTACAATTCTCTACCAAACAGCCATACTCCCTATAGACAATTGTAGGTTCGGTCGCTTTTGGACTACCTATCGGTTGTTCCGCCTTGTCTAAGGCGCTATTTTGGAAGCTACAAACAACCTACTGCCGTGCAAACTTCTTCCTTAGTGAGTAAGCTCCCCAATGTGGGCACTACCATCTTCACCGTAATGTCCAAAATGGCTGCCGAACACGGTGCCATCAATCTGTCGCAAGGGTTTCCCAATTTCCCAGTAGCCCCGGAGCTCATAGACAAAGTAGCGGAAGTGATGCGCAAGGGCTTCAATCAGTATGCGCCCATGCCAGGGTGGCCACCCCTATTGGAAGCTCTGGGAGCAAAAATTGACTCCCTGTACGGGGCCCGGTTGAATCCCATGCACGAAATCACCGTGACGGCCGGGGCTACCGAAGCCATTTTCGCTACCATCATGGCGCTGGTACATAGTGGTGATGAGGTGATTGTGTTGGAACCCGCTTATGACTGCTACGTACCGGCCATTGAGCTAGCCGGAGCCAAGCCCGTGTTTGTATCCTTGCAGGTACCTGATTTCTCTATTTCTTGGCGCCAAGTGCGAGAGGCTGTCACTCCCCGTACCCGGATGATCATCGTAAACACCCCGCACAACCCCAGCGGGGCGGTACTCTCGCCAGAGGACTTAGTAGATCTAGAGGCGATAGCTGAGGAGAATGAGCTTTTTGTATTGGGTGATGAGGTATACGAGCATATCATCTTTGATGAGAAAGAACACATGAGCCTGCAGCGCCTACCGGGCCTGCGTAGCCGCAGTGTTTCGGTATTCTCTTTTGGCAAGACTTTCCACGCCACCGGCTGGAAGGTAG
>JBCBHI010000577.1:0-4022 GCA_038525885.1 Bacteroidota bacterium | reverse complement strand
AGTTCGAAAAGTATTACCGGGATACGGTAAGCTTTTTCCTAGAAAATCCGCTTTTCTTCCATTTTATGGAACAATTGCAGGCTTCGCCTATCATTACCCAGGAGAGTAAGGACCGAGGGTATCAAGCCGTAAACTCGGTCATCGACTTATTAGAAAGCGGCAAGGAACAACGCATCATCAAGGACATTCCCACCCGCGAGCTGATGCAGTTCATCGGTGGAACTATCCTATCCTTCTTGAGACATCACCTGGCAGAGGACCGCTCTTTACAACCAGCCCTCACCCATCAGATGCGTATGGTGTGGGATGCACTGAAGGAATAAAAATTTTGATCTGTTTTGGAATGAACATTCACTCCAATATTAAACCCCATATAACCTCATTTACATGAAAAAGAACGTACTGATTACCGGAACCTCTACGGGGGTAGGACTAGAAAGCGCCATTCTGTTTGCGCAAAACGGCTACCAGGTGTATGCTACCATGCGCAATCTGGATAAGGCCACGGAGCTTAAAGAACGGGCGGGGGATTTGCCCATTGAAATTCTTCCCCTGGATGTTACCAGCCTAGAATCTATTGAAGCGGCAGTAAAGACCGTTTTGGACAAGGATGGGAAGATTGATGTGCTGGTAAACAATGCGGGCGCAGGCTTCGCCAAAACATTGGAACAGACTTCCCAGCAGGAAATAGACTGGGTAACGGACGTGAACTATACGGGCGTGGTGCGCTGTGTGAAAGCGGTATTGCCCGCTATGCGCGAGCGCAAGGCAGGCCATATCATCAACATCACCTCGGTAGGCGGTCTGGTGGGTCAACCCTTCAACGAGCTATACTGCGGCGCTAAGTTTGCCGTAGAAGGGTTCACCGAGGCCATGGCCAGCTATGTAGGCAAAGCCTTTGGCATTCGCTTTAGCTTGGTAGAGCCTGGCGGCATTGCTACGGCTTTTATGAACAATGCCATCTCGAAAACGGTCAACGAAAGCGGTGAGTTTGCTACCGGAGAGTACGCGGGCATCTTTCAGCAGTACATGAGTGGGGCACAGCAGCGTGCCGAAGGTAGCGGCACCACTTACCAAACGGGAGCGGAAGTAGCACAGGTGATCCTGGACGTAGCCAATGCGGAGCAGGCTCCCTTACGGGTTCGTACTTCCGAGTGGGCAGAGAATTTCTGCCAAGTGAAGACCGCCAGCGACCCTGACGGAAACAAGCTATTGAAAGAGGTGCAAGACTACTTTTTCGCATGAAAATGCTCTATTGGGTAAGCACTTCCTTGCTCTCGGTAGCCCTGCTCCTTAGCTCATACACCTATTTTTTTGTGCCGAGCAATATAGAGGGCTTCAAGGCCCTGGGCTACCCAGATCATTTCCGGGTGCAACTAGGTGCCCTGAAGGTGGTAGCGGCCATCGCCTTAATTATTCCGGCCGTGCCGGGGGTAGTCAAGGAGTGGGCCTATGCCGGTACGGCGTTCTTTTTGCTCACCGCCCTGGTAGCCCACCTAGCGCATCGTGATAGGATTGGGCTCACGGTCATCCTTTTGATTCTATTCGGAATCCTGGCGGTATCCAGGTACTCGTGGTCTGCGCTGCCACACTAGGCATTTGAAATTTCGAGGCAATTAAAGAGCCTCTTGCTATCATGGCAAGGGGCTTTTGCGTTGGTGGCCTTCGAGTCCGGCGCGGGTATCGGTCCGACCGGTCTTTCAGGAAGCACAGAACCGGTCGGACCGGTGGATGCCCTGTGGAAGGAGCTTGAGATGACGGAGAGGAAAGGGTTTCTGTAGCCGGGGAAGCATGCTTCCCCATCTACAGAAACCCCTGCGAGATTTATCTCTTCATTTCAGTTTTATAGACCATGTCCCAATCCAGCCTCCAGGCTGGGCTGCGATCTGCTGGGGGGAGATGCGGATGCTGTCGCATTCGGGAAGCGAGACGCTTCCTCCATCCATCGTCACGAGCGACCAACCTTCGCTAAAGCTTCGGTTAGCAGGAGATGCTCGCGACGGTAGTATCTAAGAAAAAAGGACGGCCCCACCCACAGGACCGTCCTTTGTATACGTGCAAAGCACACAGCAAGTCTAGCGTCTTGACTCTTGTGTCTTCTGTCTAAAAGCGAAGCGTTCTACTTCTTCATAATCCTAAACGAACCCACTCGGGTATTTCCGTACTCATTCTCCTCGGAAGTGATGGTGATCCAGTACATGCCGCTGGGGGCATCGGTGAGGGCAGAGATTTCTACCTCCTGGTAGAAGCTGTCCACCTGGGTCTGGTGCATCACACGACCGTTGAAGTCGTGGAGGGTGATGGAGTAGGTGCCTACCGCGTCCTCGGGCAAGCGGACGGTGAAGGTGTTCATGAAGGGCATCGGGTACAGCTTCACGCCTTCCAGCTGACGATCGCCTAATCCCGTGATCTCCTGGATGATCAGGAGGCCTTCTGCTAGCACCAAGGTGTAGTTGTTGTCCTGGCCGCCGCTCAGCGTGATGGGGTACTCGCCCAGCGCGCTGGAGGAGGTAGCCGTAGTGCTAATGGCGGGCACGATGTCCAGATCTGCCTCGGTATCGCCGTTTACGAAGCCCGTGTAGCCGATGGTAAGGGTAGGTACGGCCTCGCCCTCGGTCATGAAGACGGTATCGGGCTGGGCAATTAGCTCGGCCTTACCGATGGTCAAGATTCCGCTCTCGGTGGTGAGGACATAGTTATCGGCTTCGCCGCCCAGCACCGTGATGGTGTAGGTACCTACGTCAGAGCCGGCATCGGCATCCGTGCGTACGGTGGGTGCCGTAGTGAGCACGCCTGCATCTTCTTCCTTCACAAAACCGGTATAGGTCAGGTTCAGGATAGGATTGGCCTGGCCGTAGGTCTTGGTCTGGTCGTCAGCCGACACCGTGAGGGCTGCCGGGTTGATGGTGACCGTACCTGCATTGAGCTGCAAGCTGTAGTTGGCATCGGCTCCGCCGGAGAGGGTGATGGCGTAGGTGCCGACCCCACTGTTTTCGGTCACTGCACTGCTGACCGAAGGGGCCTCAATCAAAGCACTGGCATCCTGGCCGTTGGCGAAGCCTTCGTAGCGGATGGTAAGCTCGGGCAAGCTATCCCCGTAAGTAAGGGTGAAGCTATCCGCGGTGGCTTCCAGCAAGGCCTTAATGATGGTGAGGGTACCAGGAGTGTACACGAAGGAGTAGTTATCGGCCAAGCCACCGCTTACGGTGATTGGGTACTCCCCTACTCCACTCGTTGCGTTTGCCGTGGTAGAAGCTACAGGAAGCTCGGCCAAATCTGTCTCGCTCTCAGCATTCTCAAATCCGCTATAGCTCAGAGTAAACGTAGGATCAGTCGACCCGTAGGTGCGTGACTGGTCGTCGGCGGTAACGGTGAGCGTGGCGGGGGTCACGGTAAGGGTACCTTCAACCAGGGTATAGGCATAGTTGGCATCCGAACCACCCGACAGGGTGATGGGATAGTTGCCGACTCCGGTGGACCGCGTAACTGCTCCGTAGGAGGCAGAAGGCAAGGCGTCCAGCTCGTTGGCATCGTCGCCGTTCACAAAGCCGCTGTAGCTTAGGCTAGTGGCAGGGTTGGCTTCGCCATAGACTTTGCTTTGGTCGTTGGCCGTGATGGTCAAAGAAGCTTGCTCTACCGTTAAGGTTCCCTCTACGTAGCTCACCGTATAGTTATCCGCATTGGCACTGCTGGCCGTAATGGCGTAGCTGCCTACGGCACTGCTGCTGTCCGCAGCGGTAGTAGCAGTAGCCTCGGTGGTTAGGACACTTTCGTCCTCACCGGTTACGAACCCACTGTAGGCCACGGCAAAGGCAGGATTAGTTTCCCCATAGATGCGGCTTATGTCCTGGGCGGTGGCCACCAAGGTAGCGGGCAGAATTTCCAATGAACCTTCTACCAAGCTGAACGCGTAGTTGTCGTCGCTACCTGCCGATAGGGTCACCGGATACGTACCCACCCCACTGCTGCTATTCGCGGTAGCACTCGCCGTAGGCAAAGAGTTGAGCACGCTTTCATCCTCA
>JBCBHI010000576.1:0-4025 GCA_038525885.1 Bacteroidota bacterium | reverse complement strand
GGTTCTTAGGAAAGCATATACCAGGAGCCTTGCCTAAGAACCTGAATTTGGGATATGCTCAAAGTGTACTGGGTTGATAATGAGCAGGCAGGGAATTTCGAGTGAGTGATGCTGGCCTGGGCGGCCCCGCTCTGTCTAAGTTCCGTGAATCAAAATGCGTCCGACCGGTCTTTCACAACGGAGATACCGGTCGGACGCATGCAGCCAAAAGAGCGAGTGCCAAGCAGCGGGTCGCCGCCCGGCACGAACCCTTGCCCCAAGGCCGCGGGAGCGGACGATGGCAAGGGGGCACGCCCAATGCCATTAAGTTAAGCAGCGCTCGGTCGAAATTGCATTTCGACCGCATCTTCTATGCGCATTTGAATGGTCCGGCACACCGGTGCGCTACTGCGACAAGAAAGGGCAATGCAATTGCGACCGAGCAATTGATGCACACTACCCTAAGAAAGGTTGCTCGTCCATCGCTTGATTGAACATGGCAAACACCATAGCCGAATACAGGATGGCAAACAGGATCATCAATGCCGTGGCCCGGCCTTCTTTCAGCCGGGTGGTCCCCAGCCATCCGCCCACTACCATAAACACCTGTAGGGCATGAATGCCGAAAAAGTGGGCGACTCTAAGGTCACCATGGGTAGTACTCCAGTTGAGAAAGGGCAGTCCCGGTCCGCCGTCGACTGCCCCTACCGTATGCGCGTAGTTGCGCACGATGAGCACACCCTCTAAGGAGCCTAGCACCAACACAATCAGCCCCAACCGGATGGCCCATAAATAGGGGCCTGGTAAGGCGAATTTCTTCACGAAGAATATCACCGCCAATACCCCCAGCGTCAAAGTATTGAACCCAATGGCAAAGCCCATGAAGGTGTAGAGCATACCGTCCAGGCGGGAGGAATTATTGAAGTGGGAAATTTCTCCGCGGTAAGACTGCAAGCCAATGATGACAATCTCTACCAGCATAAAGAAGATGAAGAGCCAGCCAAAAATGTACCGCGGGTGGTGCTTCAGTTTAGCATCGTGGATGACCCAGCCCATAGTCCAAAGAAAAATGGCTAGGGAAAGGGCAAATTTGAGGGGTTTGATCCACAGATTGATGCCCAACAACTCCCGGTCGTCTACCACAATGCCTACCGCGAAAGCCAAAGCCAGTAAGACAAAGCCCCAGCCTGCGGCGCTCAGGATGTAGTGCCTGCGGTGGATTTCTTCTAGGAGCCCTTTCATGAGGAAGTCCGTACCCGGATGGCTTTGAAGATGAAGAACAACAGCAAGCCAAAGGGCCCGGCCATAAAGGTAGCCAGCAGGCAAAGAATGCGAAGTATCACGTGGAGCTTGATCTGGCGGGCCTGGCCATTCACCCAATGGCCGACAAAAAGATCGAAGGCCAGGTAGTGAATCCAGCCTGCGAGAAGTCCCCAGTCACTGGCAAAAAGGGCTCTTACTTCCTCAATAGAACCAAAACCGCCGTCTGGCGCTTCACTAAAGCCCATGGGGATCACTACTGTGTAGGTAATGGCCAGCAGCAGCACTACCCCGTAGTGAATCACATTGCTCAAAAAGTCAGCGTCCGGCAAAAAAATCAGGAGCACCCAGCCAATCAGCACGAAAGCATTGGCTATCAAAAAAATAGTATCTTCCATAGGAATAGGTTTACCTCCAAAAGATAGACAATTGCCTTAGGCAGACCAACCCAGACCTTCACCCACTTATGTACTTAGTTTCCGCTGAAGCCACTATCCGTTGTTCTAGAGAAAAAGTATGGCAGGTCCTGACGGACTTTGAGAAATACCAGGAATGGAATCGGTTCACGCCCACGGCCAATTTTAAGCCCGAGGTGGGGTGGATAGGTAAGCTAGAGGTGAGAATGAACCTGGCCAAGGAAAAAACCGCCTGGTACCCAGAAGAAGTCAAGAGTTGGAAAGAGGGGTACGAGATAAAGTGGGGAGTGCCGCATACCACGTGGTACATTCAGTCATTACGCACTCAACGACTCACCGAAATTGACGAACACACTACCCGTTACCGTACAGACGAACTCCTTTGGGGCCCCATTGCCTGGTGTACGTTCCCCTTTGTGCGCAAGGGCATTCAGGAAGGGTTTGATGAGGTAGCCCGGGCCTTGAAGGAGCGAGTAGAATCGCTATACGGATAAATAACCTTAGGATTTCATCAGAAAATCACACACCCATAAGCCACTTATAATCAACAGCTTACCAGCCAACCAGTCCTTTTCAGGAGGGTTTTTTCCACCTTCACAACCCAGAGGAAAGAAAAATATCCGGAAAGGGTGTAATGCCCCTCGGCATTTCATCACTAACCGGGAAAACCATAAAAGCCTTGCCTCGTGAGTGGAGACTTTTATCATACCTACATTGCCCCGCACCGGGGAATTCTGGTCAAAATCTGTCGGGCCTATACCCATAGTCAAGCCGATTTTGAGGATTATTATCAAGAGGTCTGTTTGCAGCTTTGGAAGAGCCGGGAGGCCTTTCAGGAGCGGTCCGCCTGGAGCACCTGGGTGTACCGGGTCACGCTGAACGTGTGCCTGTCCTTGCAGCGCAAGTCAAAGAAAGAGCCTGCCACCTCGGAGCTCCTACCGGAAGACCTCACCACCAATAGTTATGCCTTTCAGAATGAGGAGCTGGAACTCCTCTATGCGGCAATCCGCCAGCTAAAGGAGGTGGATCGCGCACTGATCTTGCTCTATCTGGAGGAAAAATCCCACGCCGAAATCGCCGAAATCCTCGGTACCAATCCCAACAACATCGGAGTGCGCCTGCTCCGCATCAAAGAACGCTTAAAGAAATTACTCGATGGAAAGATCAATTGAGGACTTGTGGAAAGAAGGGTTCAAAAACCCGGAGGAGCTGGCCACTCCTAAGGTGAATGATGATTTCTACCGACAAAAGAGCATGCTCATCACCGAGGGGGTACGAAGAACCCAAAAGTGGGACACCTACTTGGCCTTGCCCCTAGCGGTTATCTTTCAGATCACGTTTGCTTATTACTTTACCTGGTGGCTGGGCACCTATGTAGCGGCCATCATGCTTATGCTGTTTTTTGTAGGCATGCGGCACCTCAAAAAGCAAAAGTCTTTGGCGGTAGGCGATGACGTATACCACTATCTCATCCAATACCGGAACAGGCTGCGACGGTTCGTCCGCCGATGGACCTGGTACATGGCCCTGGGCACCCCCATATTTGTTTTGCCCACCTATTACTTCTTCTTCTTTGAGTGGTCTGACAAGGGGCAAAACATCCTGAATGATATGGGCCCTACCAACTTCGCGCTGTTCGTGGTAGGCGTGTTCTTCCTCCTCAGCCTTTTTGGGGTAATAGCCTACCGGGCAAGTGTACAGGCACTGTATGGTGCGAAGCTGAAAAAGCTAAGGCAAACTATAGAGGATATGGAAAGGCTCGGTAATAGCTAGGGGATACGTATGGCCTACCTAGCGCCATACGTAGAACCTACCCCACTCCACCAAGCCTCGCCGTAGTTAGTGTTTCAAGGTCAGTAGGGCCATCACAAATCTCCTCGCCGTTGTTGGTGTTTAAGGTCCAAGGGACCGGCACCAACAATCAACGCCCACCAAGCCTGAAGGGGAACAAACTTAAGTACACCCGTCATGCTATATGAAGGCTGGCACAGAAACCCTGGATCCTTGCCCTGCCAGATTCCAAACCTCTTTAACAAAAAGGGTTCCCTCGATATAACTCGCCGTTGTTGGTGTTTTAGGTCCAAGGGACCGTCACCAACAACCAACGCAAACCAAGTCTGAATGCAAGCATACCCAAGTAAACCCGCTATGCCACATAATTAGCTGGTGGTGAGGCTATTGCAGTACCAGTGGTCTGACGACTTCGAGTCGTCTGACCACTAAAAACTCAGGCTCGGCTTTTAAGCCGGGTTAGCAAAAGCATTATCAAACCTTAGCCGCATAGCGGCGGCGTAGATAAGCCCTTCCATTAGGAGCCAAACTCGCGAAATAGGGTTTGTCTTGTACTTGTCCAAGTAACAATTACTCGCC
>JBCBHI010000575.1:0-4033 GCA_038525885.1 Bacteroidota bacterium | reverse complement strand
ACCATGCGTAACTTTACTATTGCCCTATTTTCTTTGGTACTGTTTTTAACTGTAGGCACCACTTCTGTTTTTGCACAATCTAATGATGAGTCTACAACAGAGTCTATAGAACGGCCTAAGCCTGCTCCAGGCAGTACCCGGATCGTTTCCTTCCGTCGCCAGATTCCTGATTACGGTTACCACGGTCATCAATACACTCCCCACCAGATCAACCGGGACTTGGTGAAGGCATTCGGCGACTTTGCCCCCTACCGTCCTAAGCCCCTGTTCAACGGTGCCGTAGTAGAAGCCGTGAGTCGTTTTTCGGGTAATCACACCAAACGTACCCGCAGACAACGTTTCCGTCAGTTCAAGAAAAACAATAACTTTTCGGGCTTCGCCAATGCCAAATACTTTGTATCGGTACCACGATAATATTATACCACCTGTTATTACCTGCTGTTTGTTTGGCTAGTCCTGTTGGGCTAGCCTTTTTTATGTAGAAAGGGTTCCTGCGTAGCAAGAACCCTTTTGGAGTTTTGTCCCTAAAACTTAGGGCTAGAGACCATTTGGATGATAAGCTAAGGCTCCGACCCATAGGAGACGCAGCTCAGGTACCAGCCTTATCCAATATATTCTCAATTAACGGAAGCTCTATCGAGTCCTCCAGTCTATTCAATTCTTTTACGTTGAAGGTTTATCCTCCAAACTCCATCATACCATCACAGTCGTTGATGTACTTGTCCACGGTTTTCACATCTATCAAGACTTCCTCGCCACCAAATTCGGTGTACACGTAAGTCATGATCTCGGCTATCTCCAGATTGGTGAGATTACCCAAGCCTACCATCATCTGGTTATACTCGGTCCCATTCACGGTGAGGGGGCCCATCATTCCGTGCTTGATGCCACAAGCCACTTCTGCTTGATGTCCGGGTAGGTAGTCGGAGTTTTTTAGGGGTGGGTACAAGGCCGCTAGCCCACTGCCATCTGCCTGGTGGCAATTCTGGCAATAGGTAGCATACAGGCTTTTACCCTGGATAAAATACTGCCGCTGGCGATTTTTATTGCGCTCTGCATTGGCTGCTGCTTCTGCACCTTCCGGATCCGCCACTTGCACGTCGTCTACAGGCTTTTGATCTCCACCACCACAGGCAGCCAAAACAGCCAGAAGGCTTACTATTCCAAAAATTCTTTTCATGGCTAGATTCATTCTTCTTCTAGCAAGGTTCGCATGTCTACCATCAGCCGGTCTACCTCTACGGGGATAGTGCCGTCATATTTACCACGAATGCGCCCTTCCGTATCTACCAGTAAGAAAGCCCCGCTGTGCAGGAGGCCATCCTGTACTGTTTCGTCCGCCGTGGCAGTAACGATATACCCCTGCTGACCGTGGGCAAACATCTCCTCCTGGCTCACGCCAGTGAGGAAGTGCCATTTCTTGGCAGAAATCCCCAGTCGCCCAGCATATTCTTCCAAAACGGGCTGAGTGTCGTACTCAGGGTCGATGCTATGGGACAGCAAGGCTACCCGGTCGTCCTCCAAAAACTCTTCGTACAGCCGCATCATCTGGGTTTTCATAGCCGGGCAGATGGTAGTACAGGAAGTGAAAAAGAAATCGGCCACAAACACCTTTTTCCCAATAATGTCTTGGTGGGTAACCACGGCGCTGTCCTGATTGACAAAGGTGAAATTGGGAATGGTGTGGTAGATGGTTTTTCCATCCACCTCGGTACGGCGGCCATAGATGGGTAGTTCAGCTTTTTTCCCAGTGCACTCAGTAAGGAGAACAAGGGCCAAAACAGAAAGGAAGGCTATTCTCATGCGTTCGATGAAGCTTGGCGTGCCTCGCGGGCACGTTTATAGAGTCGAATAATTATCATAAAGGCCACCATGATACCCAGCAAAATGACCATGCCGGTGCCCATGCGTGCGGCACTTTTGGTAATGGCCAAAAATACTATAGAGATCAGGAAAAGCGTAGGAACTTCGTTAAGCATTCTGAGCTGGGAAGAAGTGGCTTTTAATGGTCGGGTTTGTGCTCGCAAAAACATGCGGTGGGTAAGGAAATGATAGCCATACATCCCCACCAAGATTCCCAACTTTACCCATAGCCATGCAGGCATGTTCTGGTAGAACCCTCCTTTGATGATCATCCAAGTGCCAAATATGAGGGTAAGGATGGAAGAGGGCCAGCCGATAATGTACCAAAGCCTGCGCTCCATAACGCGGTATTGGGTAATGAGAATATCCCGTTGGGTCTCTGGTAAATCTTGAGCTTCCCGGTGGTAAATGAACAGCCGGACAATGTAGAACATGCCCGCGAACCAGGTAACCACAAATATGATATGGAGGGCTTTGATATAGAGGTAATCCATGAGGCCGTAAA
Organism: Bacteroidota bacterium; assembly: GCA_038525885.1. GTDB lineage: Bacteria > Bacteroidota > Bacteroidia > Cytophagales > Cyclobacteriaceae > DMST01. The sequence goes on along the minus strand of JBCBHI010000575.1, from coordinate 1,665 downwards.
AGTAATCAACTCCCAGTATTAACAATCGGCCAGAAAAAAGATGCCTGTCTTAGGAAACATTTTTAGAGTATCATGATGTTTTATAACAAAATATTTGGAAAATACCGGGTAGACAATCGGTAGATTCAGTACTAGGAACGTCAGTTGTTTTACAGTTCTGGCGTTTTAGGGGCATTTGTCTGTATCTTTCGTAGACCAAAGCAAAATGTGTTCGTACACACAATTGATCCCAAAATTCCTATTATTATTCGCTACGTGAGTTAATTTTTCATTCGTATGGACCAAAACGGTAAAATCTGGTATTTGGAGAGAGTGGACTTGTATGAAATGCTATGTCCCCACAAATTTGCTGAGTTTAAAGACAAGCATACATTCAACAAGTTCGAGAAGGGAGAATTCATTTACCTGAACGATGAGCCCTCTACGCACATTTTTATGATTGCGAAGGGCCGCGTTAAAATCGGTAGTTATTCCGATGATGGTAAAGAAATCATCAAAGCTATTCTGTCAGAAGGGGAGATTTTTGGTGAGCTTTCTCTAACAGGAGAAGAGACCCGGGGAGATTTTGCCCAGGCGATGGATGGGGATACTACGGTATGTCCTATGCCCTTGGAAGATATGCAGACCCTACTGCTTGAGAATAAGTCGCTCAGTCTGAAAATCTTCAAAATCATTGGCCTGCGGATGAAGAAGCTTGAGCGTAGATTGGAATCTTTGGTATTCAAAGATGCCCGGTCTCGTATCATCGATTTCTTGTACGAAATGGGTATGGAGAAAGGCCAAAAGGTTGGCTTTGAGATGATGATTAAGAACCATCTGACTCACAAAGATATCGCGAACCTGACGGGGACTTCCCGCCAAACGGTGACCACCATCCTAAACGAACTGAAGGAGAAGAACCTGATCAACTTTAATCGTCGTCAGATTCTGATCCGTGACATGGAAAAGCTGAAGGACTCGGCCATGGCGCTAGCATAACCTTGCTTCACTCTAAGATAATTGCAGATAGCCCGGCCTAACCGCCGGGTTTTTTTGTGAGCAAGAATCGCACTTGCATCAAATAGTATTGGATCATTCTTAAAACCTGGGGGCTACCTCTGCTGGGTGGTTAAAATGGCACCACAAAGTGACCAAAGAAGAAAGGCACTGAGTCCACAGAGAGTTTTAATAAAATACTTTGAGAATCTTTGTGCATACTCCTTTTTCTCTGTGGTAAAATTAGGAATCGAGATGAATCAATCTAAGTTGGATAGACCAAAGGTAATTCCCCCCAGAAATATGGACTGATCCATAGTATTGGCGGTGCGTCTGGGGAAGAATAAGATTAGAAATCAACAGAGGGCATAAAAAAACCCTAGCCTAGGCCAGGGTTTTCCAATACATCAAACAGGTTAACAGATAGAGTTGAGTTAGCGGAATGAGTCTACATCCAGACGGCCCACAAAGTAGTCGAGCAATAACTGCTGAAACATCAGCTGATATTCTGCGCTGATGAGCTCTGCTTGCGACCGTACAAGATTGGTGTTGGATTGATTGAAAGTGAGCAAATCAGTATTGCCCAGTTCAAAACGTTCTTTTTGGATTTCGAAAGCTTTCTCAGCCGCTAGTAGCTGCGCTTGTGCGGCAGTTAAGGACTGCTGAAAGGTCTCGAAATCCAAAAAGAAC
>JBCBHI010000574.1:0-4034 GCA_038525885.1 Bacteroidota bacterium | reverse complement strand
CGCTTCAGGTCTAGATTTATTTATCTTTCCAGATGAGCAATCAAAAACTCGATTTTACCCGGATCGTCAGTTTGGTAATTATGGTGATTGCTATTGTGGTAGGTTGGATTGCCTACCATAACTACCAACCGAAGCTGCTGGAGCGGTACGAGCTTACCCGTTTCAGTTTTTTCCTGGTTTGTGCTCAAGGTGTCATCCTTATTCTGACTCCTCCATTAGCGGGCTATTTGGGGGACCGATTTCGGGAACGGGGCGGGCAGCGCTTTCGCATCATTTCCTTAGGTGTGGGCTTTGCTGCCATGATTTTCATGACGGTAGCCCTGGGGCTCACCACCTTGCCGGCTAACCTGGTCATCATTCTGCTGCCAGTATTGGTGGTTTTTTGGTTGGTAGCCATGAACATTTTCACAAGCCCGGCTATCTCCACTTTCGAGTTATTTTCTCCTTTTGAAAAACAACCCATGGCCATTGCCATCCTCACGCTCACCGCTGAGCTATTGTATGCCTTGGAGCCGGTGATTGTGCCCATCATTGATGCACTGGGAGGTGCCCTTACTTTTTTGACCGGTGGGGTGCTGGTTACCGTAGCAGGGGTATTGCTACGCAGAGCGACCAAGGATTTGCCGGATGGGTTGAAGGATGCAAGTGGCCCAGAGACCACCGCATGGAGAGAGATTCTCCTTTCCGGGGCCCGGTTGGGGATTCCTACGGCCCTGGTTTTTAACATCTGGCCAGACCTTTTTGATCAGAAATTGGGAGGGCTGTTCACAGACATCACGGGTAGCTGGGTAGTATCGGCCATGCTGGCTTTATCCGCCGTTGTGTGTTTGCCCTTTGGCAATATTGCTGACCGGGTAGGGGTGAAGCCCGCACAGCGGCTGGCATTTACCGGTATCTTGGTGGCCACCCTGCTCATCATTGGGCCTACTCAGCCTTGGCTGGTCATTATTGGGGTGGTACTCTTTGCCCTGATGTTTAGTATGCAGAGCGTGAGTTCGTTGCCCTTTGCCCTCACGCGCATCGCGCCCCATCAAAAAGTGCTGGGGGTAGGGGTGTTTTTCGCCGGGGTAGAAATCCCCAATGCCATCATTGAGATTTACCTGGGATACATGGAGTTTGTAGTAGGCTGATTCCTTAATTCTACTACCCTTCTTTGTCTTTTTGTTCTGTAATACGTGGTCGCCGATGTTTTATGCGGTAGGCCTTCACTGACAAATCCGCCTATGGAGTGTTGGTGTCGCGGTGCTCAAACACCAACACCGGCTTCCGCTTTTGCTGACATAACCAAGTACGGCTAAGAGGTAGTAAACCAGTTTCCTTGTTGCTGTTTCATAACCCGGCCAAAATCGCTTTTGTGGCGTACATAGTAGAAAATGGCCCCGGGCCAGAAGAAAATCAGCAATAGAATAAATACCCCATTATTGAAGGTGCTTTCTTCCGTTTGAGTTTCTAATCGCGTACGCGTAGAAAGGATATCCTGCTTGTAGTCATTGAAAACCTGGCTTTCGGCCGGAGTGCCGCAGTGGGTACAAGCAGGAGGCGTGGCCAGGCTCAGGTTGATGGAAAGGCCATAGCTTTTCCCACAGTTGTGGCAAGTGTTAGTGACCACAAACTCAGACATCAGGCGGCCATCCATGATTTTATCGCTCTGCGAATCAAAAGCGTAGTACACCCCCGGTTGGGCATTGATGTCCTGCAAATGCTCTAATATGAAAGCACGAGTGACTCCCAGATTGTTTGACAAGTCCGTTACCTTGGCTTCTCCGCTCACTTCCAGAGCATCCCATATGCGAATCACCTTTTTCTCTTGCCTGCGGAAGTATATACCGGCGACCAATAAGCCTAAGGCTCCCAGGGTGATGATGGTCCTTTTTAGCGGATAACCATGCTCCACTATCTGTGCCCCTGGGTATTCCGCCTGCAGGTCCTCCCACGTTCTGCCGTTGAAGTCTTGGTATTGGGTGGTATTTCCTTGGGTGATACCAATGTCAAAGTAGTTTCTGGGATCGAATAGAATAGAAAAGGCACCGATGATGAACAGAGTCAGCCCAATTCTAATCATGTAATTGTCACGCTTGTAGATATCCTTCTTTGCCATGGTTGGGTACGTTTATCGTTAAGATAAGGCAAATCCTATATCTTTAGCGCATGCACATCTTTTATCTGGTGGGTATGCCCAGCTCGGGAAAATCTACCGTGGGGCGCGAACTGGCCCAGCACCTGCATTTGCCTTTCGAGGATCTAGATACCTGGATCGAAACTGCCGAAGCGCGTACGATTCCAGACGTATTTCGGGACTCGGGCGAGGCATATTTCAGGGAAGTAGAAGCCCGGGTGTTGCGGGAGGCTACACAGCGGAGCCCCAAGCAAGTGATAGCTACCGGAGGAGGTGCTCCCATTTTTCATGACAACATGGAGTTTATGAATGCCCACGGGATCACCATCTTCCTCAATGTGGGGGTAGAGGAATTGGGCAAGCGGCTCCGAGCCTCCGATGTGGCGGACCGCCCTTTGGTACAAGCCCTGGAGCAAGATGATTTTCTGATGGCCTTGGCGGAGAAACAAAAAAAGCGCTTGCCGTATTACCGACAAGCGCTGGTGCAGGTGTATGATGATGCCCTGGCCCTACCCAAACTGCTAGAAGCACTGCGGGAGGGTGGGTATCTTAGAAGTTGACCCCGAGGGTAACGGCAATGCGAGACTCCGTTTGGCCTACCTGAGCCACTGGCGATCCCGCAAAGCGACGCCATTCTGATTCGGATTGGCCGAGTACATAGGCAGCATCCACAAAGAAACGCTTCTGCCGGATACCTACGCCTGCGGTGTAGTAATTCAGATTGGCATTAGTGCCGTCCAGGCGCTCGCGAACGGGGTCGCCGCGGTGAGCGTAGCCTGCCCGTGCGTAGAACGAATCCTTGCGGAACTCTCCTCCAATACTGTAGTTCAGTTGTGATTCATACAGACTCGCAATCAGTTCGTTGTCCGCCGTAAGGGAAGATCCTGAGGCCGATACACTAGCCGTGCCGTAGTCTACATACTCCACATCAGCCGAGATAAAGCCAAACTTGCCGAGGAAGACCGTGGCGCCACCGCGTGCCCGCATGGGAGTGAGCATGGTGAATGAAAAAGGCGAATCGCTGGCAGCTCCAGACTCAAACGTTTGGCCGGCGGCTTCATCTACCGGGAAATTGACCGTATAGGCTGCCGTTACAAACTGACTGAAGGTCTCGTCCATATTCATGAACGTGGGAGACTCAATGGATGCACCCAGGGTCAAAAACTTAACCGGACGGTAAATCACCCCGAAGTTGGCGTTGAAGCCATTGCCATTTTGGTCCAGCTCCTCATCAATGATCAGGTTGAGCAACTGTACATCAGGATCCTGAAAAGGAACCTCTTCGTAGGCACGAGTGATTTCCCGCTGGATACTCACAAATCCAATGCCCCCTCCTAAGTACAGTTTGTCGCGGTAGTTGGCTCCGTAAGAGATATTGAATACATTTTTCCGGCCCTGAATCTCGATCACTTCCGTTTGCGTAACGGGGAACTCTTCACTGGGCGGGAAGATGTAGGTGTCGAAGAAAGTATTGTTGTCGGCATCCAGAAACTGTTCTACCAAGAAGGTATCCCAGGCGGAGTAGGCCAACTCAGAAGAGCCCTCCAGTCCGTTCTGATTCAGATCGTTGATGGCGTAGCCCAGAAAATCCGTGTACGTATCCAGATCCGTCAAGTCACCCTGGTAGGTGATCTTTTCCCGGTACGTATTCAGCCGGGTGTGGGTGATAGCCAGGTTGCCTCCTCGCCAGTCCCCGGTGGGGCCTTGTAATTCGTCGTTGAAAACTATGCCGAAAGAACCCAGAGCCAAGGGAGAAACAAAATCATTGGCTTGGTTGTCCAGATAGCTGGCATTAGTCCGCTGGCTGTATACTCCAGGGGTAATGCTGACCACCGTTTTGTTGAAGAAGCCCAAGCCAGCGGGGTTAACGGAGGCGAGAGAAATGTCACCCCCCAGCGAAGTTTTTGCCCCGCCTAAG
>JBCBHI010000573.1:0-4049 GCA_038525885.1 Bacteroidota bacterium | reverse complement strand
TCCTTTACCAGTTGGTCATACGAGCACTTTTCGCTGCGAACCATCGTCATATCCTGTTTTTATAATTAGACAATTAAGACATGTATTTCTATACACAATTCCGGTCAGTTTATCCTACATGTTTCAACTAGATTTGGTATAACCAAAAACCAAATAGATTATACAAGTATGAAAAAGCTATTGATCAAACTCACGTTAATTTTAGGAATCATGGCCTTCATGGGATTGGGTGTTTCAGATACCCAACAGACGCAGGCTGGTACTTCTCTTCCTTTCATTTATTATGTAACGGGTACGGTGATAGACACCCCCGGAGGTGGATGCTGGTATGTACAGGAATGCAACACCGGCACACGCCACTACTTTGACCGGTCTACGGTACCAGGATGGGTTACCATATTTCCCGGTGGCACTTTCCAAGTAGAATTCAATGCCGGAGTAGATACTGGATGCGGTTTCTACTCTTTGGTATATGCGACCCAATCATGGGATTGTTAACCGCTACGTACATCTGAGCATGGAGGGCCCTTCGGGGCCTTTTGTATTTTCTACCCACCAGGATATCCCTATACTCTATAATTCTGCCACTCCGGTCCAGCTAGCTGCTATTCTTCTGCCAATGCTTATATTGAATGATGTCTACTACACCGACACAGGGCAGGGTGGACTGGGCAAGCCACGGCTACGACCCAGAGATTTTCACTACCGTAAACCTTACTCCTGAAGAAGAAAGCCTTCTCTTTACTCAGTTGGAAGCTTCGGATGTACCCCCTACCTAACAGGAGCGGATAGCCGCCATGTGGATTCCTTTTATTTTGGCCACTCTGCTAGTTATCTGGCTTTGCTTAGAGGTAGTAGACGGTCCGCTCGTTCGTTTGTTCGTAGTTCCTGCTTGGGCATTCGTAATGGCCAACTGGGCCAAAGCCATTCGCAGCAAAATGCAGGGGGCGGGAGCTGGCTACGTGATGAAGGGCAGTGAGCTAAGGCCTATTCTGTATTTACGCTCCTCAGCCACTGACGAAGCCCCCGGGGTAGCTGAAGCCAAGTTCAACTACCACCTAGGAAAATCAGCGAAAATGGCCGAGGCTCACCAAAGCCAAATTTACGTACGGCTAAAGCAATACGCTCCCCCCATTGCCTTGGCAGGGCCAACCGATGAACGGCATTTTGCTTCCCCCAGCCGGTTTAACCGAATGGAGGATGAGGAATGGCAAACACTGGTTTCGGCACTCATGAAAATATCGTGGTGCTGTGTCTTCCTGGTGGATAAAGTGACCCAAAACTTGTACTGGGAGCTTGCCCAGGCACAAAAATGGATGCCTAAGTCTTATTTCTTCTTTTATGTCTATACCAGCGATGAGGGGGAGAAAACTAAGGTTATGGAATTTCTAGCCAAAGCTGGAGAAAGCATGGATTGTTCCGCTCCTGAAGCTTTGTTATCCTACAAGAGATCCGGGCATTGGTTTATCCCTGAAGGTGACCAATTGGTACAAGTGAAGACCCAAGTGATGGAAGATAGACTGCGGCAATTGGAATAGCTTTATCTTGCAGTTTTTACACTGGCGAATGGAATTCGAAAAAATCAAAGAAGGGCTACTGAAAGCCTGTGAAGCGTACGTGAAACAACGGCAGGCCACGGCTAAGGATGCCATAGCCGAAGCCAAGGCGGCAGCGGCTGAGGAAACAAAAAGTAGTGCCGGGGATAAGTACGAAACGGGCCGCGCTATGGCCCAGCTAGCAGAAGAACGCGCACAAAGCCAACTGACGGAGGCCAACAAGCTGGCAGAGGGGCTGGCTTTAGTAAACCGGGCAGATGCCGGCCCTAAGGCTGATTTGGGTAGCCTGGTCATTACTCCCCAGGCACAGTACTATCTGGCCATTAGCTTGGGCAAACTCACCTGGGACGGAACGGATTACTTTGTGGTATCCCCGGCCTCCCCTATAGGCCAAGCCCTCAAGGGAGCCAGAACTGGTGACAAGGTTAGCTTTCAGGGCCGCTCCTTATCCATCACTCAGGTCATCTGACCTCCCCTCCTAGCCTATTCCGCAGAATACCTCTACTCCTGGGCGGCTTCTACAATGTCCCGAACAATTTTGAGGTGGTGGTGGGTATGAATGCGGATAAACTTGACTACCTGATTGCGCCGCAAGAGGCCAAAGACTGCATGGTCATAGTTGGCTTTGGCATCTATCGCCTCAAACTCAGTGAGCAATTGGCGGGCCTTCGCCAGCTGCTCTAGGATGGCCTCATTAGTAATGTTTTCTGGTGGGCGCACCGAGACTGGTGCCTGAGCCCGGCCCCGGGGAATAACGCCTGTACTAAATACCACCCCACGGGTGAAATTGACATTGTTGCGGTAGGTAGCAGGGTCTGAACTGGCGAGGGCCCGGTGTAAATTGTTGTATACCTTCAGCAAGTGGTCCAAATGCCAGGCCACATCGGCATCACTTATTTCGCTGGCTTGCAAGTCGCGGTGTTGCAGGTGATACTCTACCTCATCTAGCAACCTAGCCAAACGGTCAGTCTGACGAGTGAGCGATTGGCCGTAAGTGGGGAAAGTGAACGTGGCTAACAATAGTAAAAACAGAAGGTTGTGCATGTATGAACAACTAACCTATTAGGATTTTGTCTTCCGCGGACACCTAATAAATTCCTAGTCGGTTTAACTTACACACCAACGAAAACCCTACTGTGCAAAAGACTCAACTTAACGAATACGACGTGATCATTGTAGGAGCCGGTCTGTCAGGAATTGGGGCTGCCTACCACGTACAATCCCAATGCCCGAAACTTAGCTACGCGGTTTTGGAGGGGCGTGCTGCTATGGGCGGTACCTGGGACTTCTTCAAGTACCCCGGCCTGCGTTCTGATTCTGATATGTATACCCTGGGTTTCTCCTTTTATCCCTGGAAAAACGCCAAAGCCATCGCCGATGGCAAGGACATCCTGGCTTACATCAAGGAGACTGCCGCTCACTTTTCTATTGATGAACATATCCTGTATCAGCACCGGGTGATAGACGCCAACTGGTCTACCAAGGACCAACTATGGACGATAGAGGTAGCCCCCCATGAGGAGGTGCCCAGCACTACCTTGCGTTGCCGGTTCCTGTTTATGTGCAGCGGCTATTACAACTATGAAACGGGGCACAACCCGGCTTTTTTGGGGAGTGAATCCTTTGAGGGGAAGATCATCCATCCGCAGCAGTGGGACACAGGCTATGACTATACTGACAAACGGGTGGTAGTGGTAGGCTCAGGGGCCACGGCCGTAACGCTAGTACCTGAGCTAGCCAAGAAGGCTAAGCATGTGACCATGCTACAGCGGTCACCGGGGTATAGTCTCAACTTGCCCAGCAAGGACAAGGTAGCCAACTCCCTGAAAACCTTTCTGCCCGCAAAGGTGGCCCATTTTCTAGCTCGCTGGAAGAATATTCTCTTCAGCATGTGGTTTTACAATACCTCGCGAAAGCGACCGGAGGGAGTACGGGCCTACATTGCCAAGCAGACCAAGGCTACTTTGGGCGAACACTATGAGCGTGAGCACTTTGATCCCAAGTACAATCCCTGGGACCAACGGGTTTGTTTTGTGCCCGACAACGACCTGTTCGAAGCCATTAAATCCGATAAGGTGGATCTGGTGACGGATACCATCAATCGTTTTACCCCCAAGGGTATTATGCTGCCTTCGGGTAAGGTATTGGAGGCCGACCTGATTGTAACGGCCACAGGGTTGAAAATCCAGCTATTTGGGGGTATGCAACTCAAAATAGACGGCAACCCGGTGGATATGGGCGAGCAGCATGCCTACCGGGGAGTGATGCTAAGCGGCATCCCCAATTTTGCGGTGGCGGTAGGCTACACGAATGCTTCCTGGACGCTAAAATGCGACCTGAACGCGCAGTACGTGGCCCGGATACTGAAGCGTATGCAACGCAAAAACTTAAAGGTGGTCACCCCGCAGTTTGACCCGGATTCTTTTACTACCGAGCCGCTTTTGGACTTTGATGCCGGGTACATCACACGGGCGCAAAAGATTCTGCCCAAGC
>JBCBHI010000572.1:0-4050 GCA_038525885.1 Bacteroidota bacterium | reverse complement strand
GATACCCCACGAAGGAAGATGCGCAACCGCTCTTTTACAATGCCGATGGTACCCTCGTTCCTGAAGTAGTATTGGCGCAGGCTGCTTGGCTGGGAGCCAACCCACGGGTGAATCGCGAACTGTTTGAATCCCTCGGCATCCCCGTGATCAACTTGATGCACCTCAACCAATCGGCCGAGGAATGGATGGCGAGCCAAGAAGGGATTCCGGTCTATAGCCGCACCAGCTCCATCACCATTCCTGAGCAAATGGGTACCATACAGCCTATCGTGACCAGTACCAAGGAGGTGATAGAACCAACCGAGCAGCGAACCTCGAAGCGCTCGGTGCTGTTTCAAGTACAGCGATTGCTCAAGCGGATGCAAAAGCTGCACGTGCTGCAAAACAAACCCGATGCCGAGAAGCAGGTGGCGGTGATTTACTACAGTCACCCTCCCGGTAAGGAATTGCTGGGCGCAAGTTACCTCAACGTGGTCCCCAACAGCCTGCATTCCATCCTAGAAAGACTGCAAACAGAAGGCTATGATTTGGGCGAAACTCAATTGACCGAAACGGATATTTTCGAGCGAGTATCGACCCACGGCATCAATGTGGGGCAATGGGCCCCTAGGGAAGTAGATAAGCTGGTGGCAACCGGCAATGCCACCCTGGTGCCCCTGGAGCTCTATAAGCAATGGTACGCTCGTCTTTCCAGTTCGCTCCGGGCAGAAATTGAAGAGCAATGGGGCACCCCTGAGGACAGCTATATCATGGTTTGGTCGGACGAGGGCGGTAAGAAGTATTTGGTTCTTCCCTCCGTGCGCTACGGAAACGTATTGCTGACGCCACAACCCGTGCGCGGTTGGTCTCAGGATATTGATATCATGCACCACGATATCTCCATACCGCCACACCACCAGTACGTGGCCTTCTACCTCTATCTACAGCACGGCTTTGCCGCCGATGCGGTGGTGCACTTGGGAACCCACGGGACTTTAGAGTGGCTACCGGGCAAGGAGTCAGGTCTGAACCAGCACGATGCTTCGGAGGCCCTGATTGGCGACTTGGTCAACATCTATCCGTACATCATGGACGATGTGGGGGAAGGGCTACAAGCCAAGCGCAGATCGGGAGCCGTCATCGTGGACCACCTGACGCCCCCGTTCGATAAGCTTGGCGTGAACCCCATCTTGGACAAACTGGAACAGCTGATTTCCGAGCACGAGATTGCCGAGTCAAAAAGTATTGCCTTGGCGAACGCCAAGTTCAACGACATCTACCAGTACGCGGTGCAGTCCGGTATTTTGGTGGACTTGGGGATGGATACCATCGCCGATGACGAAGAATTGCACTACCTGGAACACTACATCGAGGAGGTACAAGAGGAACATGCGCCCTTGGGCCTCCATACCTACGGGCGACTGCCGAGTTCTGAAGGTGTTGAGAAATTCGCCCAGGCCATCGTCTCACAAAAAGAAGACCTCAACGGCCGGGAACGTGCCGCATATTTGGAGGATATCCGGCAACGGATCTATGCCAGTGCGGAAGCAGAGCTCACAGCTTTGGTGGATGCCTTAGACGGTAAGTACATTCCGGCGAGTACCGGAAACGATCCTTTGCGCAATCCCAAAGCTTTGCCCACGGGCAAAAACTTCTATGCCTTCGATGCCGACTATTTGCCCTCCCCCGAGGTATATAAGGCCGGTGAAACGCTGGCGCAAAGCTTGATCGAAACCTATGCAGCGGAGCATGAAGGAGCCTTCCCCGATAAGGTCACCTTCAACCTCTGGTCCACCGAATGCATTAGGAATGAGGGCATTATGGAATCCAAAATTCTGAGCCTGTTGGGCGTTAAGCCCGTGCGGGATGGCTATGGTAAGGTAGTCGACCTGGAAGTGATTCCTCGGCGCGTATTGGGGCGGCCCCGAGTAGACGTGGTGCTGATTCCCTCGGGACTGTATCGGGATGTGTTCCCGCAGCTCGTGCTCTTGCTGGACAAAGCCGTGAAGCTAGCTGCACAACAGGACGAAGTGGATAACTACGTGCGCCGAAACACCGCCCGCCAGTACCAAATGCTGATCGACCGGGGCTTGGAGGAAGAGATGGCGGAGGCCTTGGCCGAAGTGCGCATCTTCACCACGCCCAGTGGAGCCTACGGTACGGGCACCAATACCATGGTGGATGCCTCGGGCACCTGGGAGAGCGACCGCGAAGTGGCAGCGGTGTTTATGAACCGCATGCACTTCCCCTATAGCGACAAATTTTGGGGCGGTCAGCCCGTGGCCGATTCGATCTTACTCACCGTGTTCGAACAAAGCCTTTCGGGCACCAAAGCCGTGCTGCACAGCCGTACTTCGCACCTCTACGCGGGTTTGGATAACGATGATTTCTTCCAATACCTGGGCGGCACAGCCCTTGCCATTCGCGCCATCGATGGCGAATCGCCCGACGTGATGGTGTCCAACCTCACCGAGCAAGGAAAGATGCGTAACGAAAAGCTCACCTACTTCCTGAGCAAGGAGTTACAGGTGCGCTATTTCAACCCCGACTGGATCAACGCCATGTTGGACGAAGGGTACTCGGGCAGCCGATTTGTACGGCAAGTCAGTGCCAACCTGTGGGGCTGGCAAGTCACCGTGCCCGATGCGGTAGACCAAAGCAAGTGGGACAACTTCTATGAGGTGTATGTGGCAGATCGCTACGATCTGGATATTGCCGAACGCTTTGAGGAGAACCAAAACCTGTACGCCTACCAGGTGATGATTTCGCGGATGTACGAAGCCATTCGCAAAGACTACTGGACGCCCGAAGATGCGGTGAAGGAAGACTTACTAAATGAGTTCTTGGAAACCGTGGAAAAGGTAGGCTTGTCCTGCAACCTGAACGTCTGCAACAACGCCAAGCTGGCTGATTTCCTCAGTCAGGAAATGGAAGAACTCTCGGGCATCTCTACAGAAAGTGTAGAAAACTGGCAGGAACAGCTAACCCAAATTCGGGAGCGGCTGGAGGACCAACGGGCTCGCGCCGAGCAATTGGCCCACAATGCCAGCAATACGGATGATTACACGCCCGGAAAACCCGTAGAAGGCTACACCCTAGAGGAAGTAAATGCCAACAACAACGAGCCCTCAGGCTCACCTGTGAATCCTGCCCTGTGGCGGTGGATCATCTTGGTGGCCTTGGTGGGGTACGGCGTCTATTACTTTATGCGCAGGGGCTCGAAGGGGTAGGTAGGGTTATTGATTCCTTTCCCTTTTTCAGGGAAAGGTGCCCGGAGGGCAGAAAGGGTTTCAACCTCATCTTCAAGTTCTGCGAAACCTACATAACTAGCTTGATCGCATTTTTAATGCGATCGTGGCCTTCTACGGGCATTTTAAATGCCCGAAAAAAGAGGGCTCGCAATGGTATTGCGAGCCAGTCTACATTGATACTTATCTCCATGAAAAACCACCATACTCTCCTACTCCTCATACTAACCCTATTCAGCACCCCCCTCGCAGCCCAAGACCTCAGAGGTGAGTTTCCGGCTACTAGTGAAGAGATCTTCATTGCCATTGGGGAGGATTACATTGCGGCCTTTGGGATGTTTGCGGCGGGCGAAGCCCCTAAGGAAACAGTAATGCTGCTGCATGGGCTTCCGGGCAATGAGCGAAATCTTGACCTAGCCCAAGCCTTACGCAGAGAGGGTAGAAACGTGATTTACTTCAACTACCGGGGGGCTTGGGGCAGCCAGGGAGAGTTTTTGTACTCCCACTGTCTGGAAGATGTAACGGCAGTAATGGACTTTTTCGAAGTGCCTGAAAACGCCAGCAAGTACCGAATCAAACCGAACGCCTACATCCTCTTTGGGCACAGCACCGGAGGAGGCTTAGCTCTACTGAGTGGCGCGGAGGATGACCGGGTAAAGCAGATCGGCATCCTTTCTCCCTGGAACGTAAGCACCACCTCGGTAGAGAATTTCCAGTGGCTAGAAGGCTATCTCAGGGGCTTATTCATGCTCAATATGGACGCCAAGGCATACGTGGCCGAGCTGCTTTACCCGGTCATCCTCCGCGCCACTCAGTAGAGCTA
>JBCBHI010000571.1:0-4052 GCA_038525885.1 Bacteroidota bacterium | reverse complement strand
TCTAAACTTGTGAGCACTCCAATGGCACTTGCTGAGAAAAGAACGTCTTTAAAGGACTTATTTTCTCAGCAAGTGCCATTGGAGTGCTCACAAGTTTAGAGGAGGGTAAATACACCCAAGGGTTTGTGGATAAACTTGATTTTTCCGTGTTTCTAGATGGGCAAGAAAAGCAGGTTTCTCAATACCTACTCACCAAGCTTAATGAATCCTCTACCACCGCAGATTTGCTGTTTTTCTTCAATTACATCAACCTTCCCTTTTCGGAAATGCGTGCGGTGAGCGAATGTATGGGCGCACAAATGCAAATGGAAGAACGAAGGTTGGACCTTCTATTGAGCAAGTTTAAAAACTTGGTGAAAGTTTTACCATCGACTCAGCAAACCTTGGCAGAGTTTAAGAAGAAGACCTTAGAATCTGTATTTGACGAACGCTTCGTAGCGGCGAATAACCTGCTTCCTCTAAAAGACTCCTTAGAGCACGTTTATTTTATGAACGAGGAAGCCTTTGGGATCTGGAAAGTACTCCGGTTTCAGGAAAATGCGGGTTGCATGTATTATGGGCTAGACTATCCTGTTCGGAAATTCTTAATTGGCCAATTAATTAATGGATCGACCTTCTTTTGGTACACCAGTCCTAAGAAAAAAGAAGATGGACCGGGTGTCACGCAACCTAAACCTGCCTTCATCCTAGGTCAACTGATTCAAAATACGCCGGATGATCAAGTAGTAAGGTTGCTTACTGATTTAGCCGCAAATAATTCTGCATGGTTAAAAATATTATGGGAGGCTGCCCATAATAACTTTAGAAAAACCGCCCCTGAGGAATTTCAACTACCAGAGAATCAGTATTGGGTATTGCCACCCGCTCAATTGTCAAAAGTAGCCTTTCAGGATGTTCAGGGGGTTTTTGTTGCGATCCGCAATTGGGTGGCTAGTCATTATAATGATTTAGGGGTGCCAAGGACCACGGTTCCGCAGTTCAACTATACTATGAACCTGGCGAATCAAACCATGAACTTCCAAATGACGGAATACCCAGCTGGGAACAAGACCTTTTACCTAGGCTACCGGAAAGAGGAAGATATTTTCCAAAATGACCAAGTATACCTGGCTAACAAACCTACTGCCGATTTTGGATCTGATAATGGCCGAATTTATTTCCAACAAAGCATCATGCAACGACCAGCGGTCGCCATTGGAACTAACAATTATGAATATGTAGAGCCCTTTTATGAATATAATTTTCATCCCTACGAGCCTATCAGTTTGCAACTGATGAATTATCACACAGAGCTGCCTTTTCTTAAAGATGGGCAATCCTTTACTGATATCGCCTTAATGGGGATGTTGTATCAAGACCGGATAAATAAGAAACACTTTGATGATTTATTGAACCAGTTAGGAAACAATGTTAGCATCCTGACCGCAATTGTATCCTTTCCTATTGCGGGAACGGGGACCACCATCAATCTGATTGGAAGAGGGATCACCGCCGTCAACGGAGCTATTAGTGCCATTGATAATGAGGTGGCCTCCTTTGAAGACAGTATTTCTTCGCAGGAAGTATTAAATAAATACCAAGGCTTTCTAAATGATTGGAAAAAATTCAAGGCCACGGCAGATATTGTTGATTTCGCATCCCCTTTTGCACTGAGTGGATTGAGTTCTGCCGGAAGAGCGTTGAGGACGCGATTTGCCAATCAGTGGAATGCGGTGGCAGGCC
This sequence comes from Bacteroidota bacterium, assembly GCA_038525885.1. Taxonomy (GTDB): domain Bacteria; phylum Bacteroidota; class Bacteroidia; order Cytophagales; family Cyclobacteriaceae; genus DMST01. The sequence goes on along the minus strand of JBCBHI010000571.1, from coordinate 2,330 downwards.
ATGTCAATAGCTTTAAAAATGCCTCAGGCGTCACCGATATTATGCCTCGCGCGGTGGTGAGGCATTACGATGCCATGCTCCGACAATTAGGGGCTACTCCAGGAGCCCCGGTAGAATCCCTGAATTTTGGTCGGTTGGTAAGCTCAGGTACTTTGGAATTGAAACCGGATGATCTTGCTAAGGTAACCGCAAATGCAGATGGAATGACGTCCGTTCGGTCCCTGGCTGGGGTGAATAAAGTGAAAATCGGAGATTTGGAATTTTCCATTCCTGCAGGAAGAATTAGGACTAACGGTGCGGGTAAGTTTTATGTACCTGGCTTCTGTTTCGTTGCGGGTACACCTATTCAATTACCGGATGGTACTACCATAGCCATTGAAGAGGTGGCGGAAGGAGATTGGGTAAGCAGCTACAACCACGATGCTGAGCAAGTGGAGCCAGCACAGGTGACTAAGCTGTTCCGTAAAACAGTGAATCGTTTGACCCGATTGACCGTAGGGGGAGCTTTGTTCTTATCTACCCTCAACCACCCCTTTTACGCTAATGGGCAGTACATAGAAGCACAAGACCTGCATGTTGGGGATAGTATCCTAACGCGTGATGGATCTTACGCTTTTGTAGAGGCCCTGGCTTTCCAAGATACCACCGTATCGGTACACAATTTTGAAGTGGTAGGACCTCATAATTACTATGTAGGCGACCAAGGTTTGCTAGTACACAATGACTGCGAATTCCTTAGTCTCTACAACCATATCGAAGACCTGCAGAATGCTGCCCTCAAGGCCGCTTTGCCTAAGTACTTTGATAATATCAAGAACCTGCCTTCAGGTACAATTAGTGAGCTAGGTAAAAAGATCAATACGTTACAAGCTGACCCGGCAGCTCTTCAAAGAGCTCTTGATGAGTTCTCAACCTTTGAGGCGGGCTTTCTGACCAAAGTGGCTACGGACGACGATTTCTTTTCGGCTTGGAAAGCGATAGCAGGGTTGCCAGATGAGTACAAGGGAAAAATTTCATTCTATGAACAAGTCATTTCCCTACAACCCTCAGTAATCTTCCGTGATAAAAATGATTGGGTAACCTTCGGGGAATTACTGACCGACCTCAAAAAGAACAAACAGTTGGAGAATACACTATTTATGATAGAGTATTCGCTGGAGAATTTCAAAGCCATCCCAGGGTTGAAAGTGAGAGTTTCTGGGAAATTGACCGAGCCAGTAGTTGGGTTAGTTCATCAAGGATCATTGTTTCCAACGGATGTGGTAGGTAAACCCACAATTATTGGGAAGTCAGATATGCGCCCTGGTATTGACACCGATGAGTTTGACGCACAAGCTGTAAATCTTATTTCAGGGTTCACATCCAATGATTTACCCCTAATTCCTCAATGGTCATTGGGTTTCGATAATTCTACCGTTTGGGCAATGAATTATCCGAGGTTACCAGGAGTATTAGATTTGAATTTGCATGGAACTTTATGGGGAACAGATTTTAAGTTTGCTGTAAAATTAATGGATGATAAAGGTCCATCCATTGTGATTTCATTAGAGCAAATGCTCTATATAATTAAAAGCGACCCTCGGTATTCTCAAGCCCGCGCTATTCGAGTATTCGCCTGCCATAGTGGTAACGCTGGTAATGTTTTAGCTAAGCACTTTGATTTACCCACTCTAACAGCACAGGATGCAATCAAGATTGGAGATGATGGGAAAATGTTCACCCAAGTGGGGGATCTGGTGGTATACCTTCCAGATGGATATGTTTTTCCTAATAATTCCTGGGCTTCTACAGTATTTCCGAATTTAAAGTCCGGTCTTGGATCTGATGAAATAGCTAAATTTTCTAATAATACGAATTGGAATTTACCCACTAACAACGGAGCCCATGTCTTTTTTACAGAGGAAGCAGGCAAGCAATTTGCTAACATAATTGTAGAGGGTCGATTAAATAAGGTTGACCTTTCTTCTACCGCCAATCTTCAAAATAAACTAGATGAACTAATCCCCGATCAAACTACTCCAATTTGGCTGCTCTCTGGAGATAACGAAACTGGGGTTTTGGCTTTTTCACAAAAGGCGGGCACACGTACTGTGTATGCCACCCAAGACCATGTAGTGTTGCGTAGCAACGGTACCGTGAGAACCATTCCGGTTCAGCCTGAGGGTGGGATGAGCAACTGGCAAGCTTACCAGTCTGGTAAGCGAATGGACAACCTCCCAGATAAACCCGGTGACCCCTTTGTTCATGAGATAGGTATAGATGTAGTGGTGCTGGGCAAGTTGGATGATGAAGGTGTCCGGTATATTCGTCATTATTATTCTTAGCGAGCC
>JBCBHI010000570.1:0-4066 GCA_038525885.1 Bacteroidota bacterium | reverse complement strand
TCAAGTACTTTGAGCTTGAAATTGACGTAAAGCTCCATGTATTCTTCTAGTTCCGCCTGCAGGTTTCCTTCCTCCCGGTTGATGGAGTTCTTTTCAAATACATACTGGAATTCCTCACGGGTGACTTCTTCGTTCCCAATCCTAAAAAGGACCTCATTGCCTTGTAGTGGGTTCTGGGAAGCGGCAGATTTGGTATTGGAAGCCGGTGGTTTGGTACAGGAGAGAAGCGATAGTACGAGTCCCCCCATGAGAAGGGCTAGGGAATGTCTGCGCAAATGGATCATTTTCAACTACTTCTTTGTCAAAAAAGCGGTTGCAAGTTTACGCAAAATAAGGAAGTAAATGGGGGGAATGGTAAGGGAAAAGCTAGGGAATGAGGTAGGTAAACTAATAGAATCAAATCTTCTTGTACAATCGGCAAACGTTATGGCTGCTTTCTGACTGAAATTCTATGTCATCCATAATCCGTTTTACCAGCATAAGGCCGATGCCTCCTTTTTTCTTTTTGCGAATTACCTCGCGTAATGCGGGTTCCTTATACGACTCTGGTTTAAAGGCCATGCCTTGATCTTTAATTTCAAAGACAATGCCCTCAGCATCTACGTTAATTCGTAGCTCAATCATCTCCTCCGGATTACAGTTGTTGGAATGGATGATTAGGTTACTACACACCTCATCCACGGCCAAAACCATCCGGTTAATGTCCATTTCAGAAAATTCGTACTCATGCAATACCTCATTGACGAAGTTTCTCACCTCCTTCAATCGGTTGGTACTGCAGGGTACCATGTAATCAAATTGCATCAACTCTGTCCTTTGCCTCTTCAAAATTATCCACTATTGTCAAAAGCTGATCGAGCCCTAGGATTTGAAAAACATTGAACACTTTCTCAGACAAACCATACAAAATCATTTGGCGGCCTTCGTTTTCATAATCCTGCAAGCGCGACATAAATACACCTAAACCTGCGGAAGAAATGTACTCCAATTTGCTACAGTCTACTATAATATTCTTGGCTAGGGATTCTACTTCGGAAATAGCCTCATCCAGATGAATGGAGGAGCTTGCATCTACGTCTCCTTCTACCTGAATCAGGTGAAAATTATCTTGTTCCGCGGTGTGTATTTCAACCATTTAATCTTTACGATTTATTCTTGCCTTTGTTCAGTTTGGGTTAAATTTTACGATCACCATGCTGTAATCGTCGTTGAGGAATCGTTTTCCGCTAAATTGATACACGGACTCGATCATACTTGTTTGCATTTTTTCAGGAGATTCCTCGGCATGCCTCTCTAAAAGGTCTTTCAGCCGATCATACCCAAACTCTTCTCCGTCAGCATTATTTGCTTCTGTTATCCCATCGGTGTACAACAACATTACGTCGTTAGGTTTGTACTCAATGGTGTTTACGTGTACGTGTTTTTCGAAGTTGGAGTTTCTTAAGATGCCCAAGCCAAGGCCTTTATTCTGGAAGAATTCAGCCTTACCGGTACTCCCGTCAAAGTACAATGTGGGGCAATGTCCGGCCCTGGCAAATTGGACGGTCTTGGACTGAGTATCAATAATGAAGTAGGAAATAGTAATAAAGGAAGTCTTTTCAAGACAGCGACCCAGGGCTGCATTGGCATTGACCAGAAAGTCTTTTGGGTCCTGCGCTACTTCTACCAGGCTATGAAAAACGCCCTTCATCTGTGACATATTAAAGGCCGCAGAGGTTCCCTTGCCGGATACGTCCCCAATGATGACCGCATACCGGTGCTCCGACAGCTGGAAGGTGTCATAATAGTCACCCCCTACTTCGTCTGCCGCTTGGCTAAAGGCATGTATGGTAAAGCAACCGTTACTGGTAAGTTCCTTGGGCAACAGTGCTTGTTGTACCCTTTGGGCAATTTTGAGTTCCTCTTTGTATCGTTCGTTTTCCAAGGCCTCGCTCAGCAAGCGGAAGTTCTCGATGGAAACGCTCGCTTGGTTCACAAACGTATTGATGATGTCCACCATTTCACGGTTGAACCCATCACCTACCTCCTTAAGGAGAACCAAGGTGCCTATTTGCTTATTCTGAACTAGCAAGGGGTACACACTCATAGACCGGAAGGTGGGGTCCTTGAGTGTAGCTACCAGCTTATGCGAAGTGACCGATTTAGATCGTTCGCGCTCCAGCACACTCTGCACAATGCCTTTGCTGATGCTCTTCTTTACCCGAAGTAGCTCCTCATCAGTAATACTGCGTTGCAAAATCAAATCGCCCTCACCATCCTGATCGTTGATTTCCAGCCAGGCGGCATCGGCCACCACAGCACTGATGGCACTATCGAGCAGGATGTTGTACACGTGTTCTTCCTTCTCACCCGCCTGAATGGCTTGGCTTAGCCGCTGAAAGTTGATTACTTCTTCCAGTTTTTGCTCAAACACCGAGCTGGTAGGCAGATTGAACAAGATTACCAGCAAACTGAACAAGGCGTATATAAAGGTGAAGCCCAATAGCGAGACGGCCACGGGGTTCATACTCAGGTTCAGGAAGGACCAGGCTCCTTCTTTGGGACCGCCCAAAATCTCATTCCATTCCTGGGTGGCTGAAAGCATAATCCGGGTAAAGTAGGAGAGGTACAGGAGTACCAGCAGGATGAGTAGTATGCTTTTCCACTTTTGACGGAAATTGAGGTAGGCAACCCACTTGAGGTTGACAGAAAGAACGAGGCCATAGGCGAGACTACCGAAGATGAGCATCATCATGATGCTAAAGCCGGAATCTACCCGGGGCATGAAAACCCACAAGGCCAAACTACCCACCAGCAAGTATTCAAAGCCTTTCCAGAACCGTAGCAGGCTTTTGGTTTTCTGGTATAGGATCAGGCGTTTCCACACCACAAAAGTGGAGGTGAGAAACATGAGCACCAGAGCTACATTGATATGGTAAAACAGGTAGTGGACTAGGACGGACCTACCAATCCGATAACCCTCGATGGCGTTCTCTACGCCCAGCAGTAGTAGGGAGCCCAGGGTGGCCATAAGCCCGGTAACAAAGACTCGCCACAGTAGATCGGTAAAGTTGATGCTTTCCGCTTTGCCAATGTTGCTGCGGAAGTAAATAAACTGGAGCAGAACAAAGAAGGACAGCAGTAGCTGAGGCAGCCACTGCGGTATGGCCGTGGGTGAGCGTCTTCCTGCCTTGAATAGCCCCGTTAGGTCTGCTGCTATCAGCAACAACCAGGCTAGCAGCGCCAGGAAAAATGAGATGCGTTGTATGCTCTTATTAGATAGCATATAGGTTTTCAGTAACCCACAAGGGGGTATCCGCGGAATTTATACACCCAGCGTAAGATAGCTAATAATTTGTTTTGCGGGTTGCTTCCGATTGCGGTAGCAAATAAAAGCCGACTCCCCTTACGGAAAGTCGGCTTCGGTATGCATGCACGTATTCTTTTATCGGCGGCTATAGTTGGGGGCTTCCCGCGTAATCTGGATGTTATGAGGGTGGCTTTCAGCATATCCTGCTGCCGTTATTTTTACAAACTTAGCCCCCTTGAGTCCAGGTACGGTACTGGCACCGCAGTAGCCCATACCTGCCCGCAGGCCTCCTACCATTTGGTAGAGCACTTCTTGCACCAAGCCTTTGTAAGGTACCCGGCCTACTATGCCCTCCGGTACTAGTTTCTTGATATCATCCTCGGCATCCTGAAAGTAGCGGTCCTTGCTGCCTTCTTCCATGGCCTCAACTGAACCCATACCGCGGTAGCTCTTGAATTTCCGGCCTTCTAGCAGAATTACCTCACCGGGTGCCTCTTCGGTACCGGCCAAAGCCGAACCTATCATGACGCTGCTAGCTCCTCCGGCCAGGGCTTTTACCAAATCGCCCGAGTAGCGGATACCTCCGTCAGCTATTACAGGTACGCCCGTACCTTCCAAACCACGAACGGCCTCCATCACTGCGGATAGTTGGGGTACGCCTACTCCGGCTACTACCCGGGTAGTACAGATGCTACCAGGTCCTACACCCACCTTTACACCGTCTGCGCCAGCGTCTGCCAGTGCTTTTGCACCTTCTGCAGTAGCTACATTTCCGGC
>JBCBHI010000569.1:0-4069 GCA_038525885.1 Bacteroidota bacterium | reverse complement strand
TGCCCACTACTAGTGAATTGTATAATTCCAAACCGCCATCGCCTAAGCCAATGGCGTTATCCTGCAACACGTTGGTAAGCAGGGTGCTCTTCATGAATAACCAAACAAGCAGAATAAGGACGGCCCAGGTCAAGGGAATGTGATAATAATCCCGAGTATCCTCATACCGGGTCACCATCACCTCACTGCGTTCATACTCATCAATCTCAGAGAACACCTCCTGAAGCGCGGCGTTGTTGCTCACCCGGTAAAACTGCCCCTCTCCTATGTCAGCAATCTCGCGTAGGGTGCTTTCATCCAGCGAAGAAGGCATACGCCGGGGTTGGCCCAGAATATCACGGCCAACAGTTACCATTCCTTCTTTACCAATTCCGATGGTATAAATTTTAATCTCGTAGGCATGAGCTAAATTGGCCGCCGTTATAGGATCTAGATTCCCTGCGGTATTGTCTCCATCGGATAGCAAAATCACCACCTTGCTAGAGGCATCCGATTCTCGCATGCGGTTGGTAGCCACTCCCAAAGCACTACCTATGGCCGTCCCACCCTTGGGAATCAGTGAAAAGTCAATCTGATCGATAAAACTATTGAGCAATTCGTAATCGGTAGTAAGGGGACTTAAGGAAAGGGCATCACCTGCAAAAATGACCAAGCCGATCCGGTCTTGCAGGCGGCCACTTATGAATTGGCGAGCGGTTTCTTTGGCTGCTTCTAGCCTGTTCGGTTGAAAATCCTCCGCCCGCATACTTTCCGAAATATCCAGTACCAAAGCGATATCAATGCCTTCGGTATATTCTTCTACCCGCTCTTGGGTAATCTGCGGCCGGGCCAAAGCCACTATGAGTAAGGCAAGAGCCAAGGCCATGATTACATCCGGAATATACCTCAGCCAGGTACTGGCATCCTTAGGAGCCTCTCCCTTCACTAGTGCTACGGCTAGCTTCTGATTAGTAAAGTAACGAATGGCAATCCGCAGCAAGAACAACAAGGGTACGGCGATCAACAAGTATAAAACCCAATGAAAGTCGAAAGTGAAACCTTGCCACCGTTCAATGCTCCACCAGGCAGAAGAATACCAAGGGTCTAGATAATGCTGTACTTCTTCCATGTTACTGATCCAGATGTTGCAAACGTTCTTGGTACCTATTGACTGCATACCCACGCAAACGGGTGGCTTCTTGGGGCAACTCAGGTGTAACCCTTTGGCCATAAATAGCCCGGTCAAACTGCTTCAGTGCCTCCTGAAAATCCTTCACCTCAGGGAATCTGGCTAGCTCCCGGGTAGTCATCTTGGTGTAAGGCTTTCCTTCTAGCTGTTCCAGGTACTTCTTCCAATGATTTATCCACTGCTCAGGTACGGTACCCATCCCCTTCCCCGTTGACAAGGCACCAGTAAGCTGATCCAACCTATCCAGCCATTTTTCATGCTGAGTTTGCAAACGCCTCTTTTTCCACCAGCGCCTTATTGGCTTGGCGAAGAAAATGGACAACACCACCAACAGTACGGAAGATACCACCAGAATGGCCGCGGCATAGGGGGTGTTAAACTCCTTATCCAGCACTACCAGCAACTCCCCTGTTTCAAAATTGAGGGTATCAGGAAAAGGAACTACCACATCCCAAAAGCCTATGGAGTCCACGCCCAGCCAGTAGGTAGCCGTGTCCGTTGCAGAAATCACCCGAAAGGGCAGAGAAATCGCCTGTACCTGATCCACCTCGAAAGTGGCCAGGTAATATACCGCACTGTCAAAGCTTACTCCACCTACAGTTTTGGTAGGGAAATAGTCGTGCCGGTCGTACTCAAAGGGGGCGTAGTTCGCTGCACTGTCGGGCAACAAGACCTGCCAGTCTTTAGGATAGCGCACCGTGAGGACCACCGGAGTCGGATACCCAACCCAAACACTGTCTTCCACAAAACAGAGGGATCCTTCCCAGCTACCACTACGGCCTACCTGAGCAGATTGAGCCCAGGCGGCAGAGGAGACTACGAAAAAAAGGAGCAACGTGAGTTTATCCCGCACGGCGCGATGAGTTTCTTACTTTAAATAATCGGATCAAGCTGGGAACATAATCTTCCTGGGTATTGACGGCCAAATAGTTAGCCCCGTAGCGTCGGCACATCTCTTCCAGATGCGACTGAGTATGAGCATACCGATTCCCAATGGTTTTTCGGAATTCTGAAGAACTCGTGTTCACCCATACGGTTCTGCCCGTTTCTTGATCTTTGAGTGGGACAATTCCCAAGTTGGGCAAATCCTTTTCCCGAGGGTCCATAAGATGAATTACCACCAAGTCGTGCTTTTTGGCCAACGCTTTCAGATTTCTATCGTAGTCCGAATCAATAAAATCTGAGATCAAAATCACAATGCTACGGCGTTTAAGTCGCTGCATGGCAAGAGCCAGAATGCGGTTGAGGTCCGTCTTTTTAGAACCAGGCTCCAAGGAAAATAATTGCTGGATCAATCGATAGCCATGGGGTACTCCCTTCCCGGGTTTGATATATAACTCGGGCACATCTGAAAAACACTCCAAACCCACGAGCCCTGCTTCCTTCAGAGCAGCCAGGGTAAGGACTCCCGTAATTTCTTTCCCGATGTGAATTTTCTGCTGGTTGGCTGCACCTATGTTTTGAGAAGCGGATACATCCAAAAGAAAGAATACAGTCTGCTCCTTCGTTTCCTTAAAAGTCTTAATGAACGTACCGTGACCTTTGGCACTCACATTCCAGTCAATCGTACGTACATCATCACCGTATTGGTAGGGACGAAAGTCGTCAAATTCCAGACCGCTCCCTTTGAATACCGAGTGGAAGTCACCCTGCATCTGGCGGTTGATTGCTTTGCGAATCTGGATTTCGTACTTTCGAAGCTTCTTAAAAAGCTCCTTCATATTTGGCACCGTTTTGGGTAGCAAAGGTAAGTGCGTAAGGACAATATTTTCTGCATGAAAAACCATTATATGACCGCTGGTCTGGTCCTTTTACTAGCCTGCGGTAGTGAAACAAGCCTTCCCAGCGACGTTATTCCTCCTGAAAAAATGGTCGGCATTTTGGTAAACATTCACCAAGCTGATGCCAATGTCGGAAACCTAAAAATTTCCGAGGACTCGGCCTTCATTGTGATGCGCCATTTTGAGCTAGCCGTGTGGGACCACCACGGAGTGACCGAGGAAGAATATAGCCGTAGCCAGCAATGGTATCTGCAACACCCCGATAAATATACCGAAGTATATACTGTGGTAGTAGATTCCTTGAGCGTACTGGATGAAATGGCCAAACAAAAACCAGAACAGAACGAAGAGGAGCCTGCACCCGCTACCAGAAGGCCGGTTCCTAACGATGAGAATGAGGAATAAGCAAATAGCAAAGGCTTTTGCGTTATTTCTCTAGGAAATAGTTTCCATGATTTACCCCGATAACGTAGAAGAAAAGTTAGGCTTTGACACCCTGCGCCAGCAACTGCGGGACCATTGTTTGAGTACCCTGGGACAAGCCTACGTAGATAAAATGCACTTTCTGGACCACTACGGTAAAGTGGCCCGGTTAGTCAATCAAACAGAAGAATTCCGGCGGATTTTAACGGGAGAAGAAAGCTTCCCCGCTTCTAACTATTTGGACGTTCGCCCTTCCCTGAACAAAGCCCGGATAGAAGGCACTTTTCTGGCTGAAGAGGAGTGGTATGACATCATGCGGTCTGTAGAGACCATGATTCGGATCAGTCGTTTTTTCGCTGATACCGAGCATGATTACCCTCATCTGAAAGAGTTGCTGACGGACTTACAAGTGGATAATGGCCTGCACGCGGCCATCAAATCTAAGATTGATGAGGAGGGTAAGCTCCGAAACAATGCCAGCCCTGAGCTGATGCAGATCAGAAGTAAGGCTCAGCGGGCACAAAATCAGCTTCGGAAAACCCTAGACAGCATCTTACGGAAGTCAAAAAGCCAGGGATTTACCCCGGATGAAATGAGCTTAACCATCCGGGATGGCCGGATGGTCATACCTGTACAAGCCGAGCACAAACGCAGAATCAAGGGCTTTGTGCACGACGAATCGGCTACCGGCCAAACG
>JBCBHI010000568.1:0-4079 GCA_038525885.1 Bacteroidota bacterium | reverse complement strand
GATTCTAGTTTTACGGTGGCACCCACCGCAATAGGTTCCAAGGTAATGGTATAAGAGACTAATGAATCTTGGGCATTAAACACACGCTCTTGAGAAAAATAGCGAGGAGCTGATACCCGGAGTTCAAACTCCACTAAGGAATCTGGGTAAGACACCTGCAACGTATCTCCTATCCACTCACCCAACCAAACTGTATCTGCCCGATGGGCTTCCACTTTGGCAGACCGTAAGAGAGTGTCCCCAACTCCCAAAACCTCCAACCACAATTGGGCAACACCCAAGGTGGGGGCATCTTCCTGTACCAACAAAAGAGTATCGGTAGTTACCGAATCACTATCAGTTATCAGTAGGGAATCTGAAGTAATCGAATCCGACGGAGTAAGAAGAGCAAGGTCATCTCCTAAAGTATCCTCCTGCAATGAATCGGAGTTGGCTAACAAAACAGAATCAACCACTGCACTATCCAGTGGAGAGAGACTATCAGCCTGGGTGGTATCTATTGACTGTATGGTATCCTTAACTGGCTGAGGCAGACGGAAACGATAAAAATCCCCGTAACCTTCACTGTTTTGGTTGGAGGTGAAATATGCCCATTCCTGTTGGGCATCTATGGCTAGGTACAACTCGATCCCTGGAGAATTGATGGTGGTATCCAGCGGCTCTGGCGAAGACCAACTCCGGTACGTATCATCCAGACGCTGAGACAGGTACAAATCACGTCCCGTACCTTGGTTTCGGTTACTAGCAAAGTACAAGGTGATTCCATCTGGAGCCAAGTAGGGGGTCATTTCTTGCAGTTCGGTGTTCAAATCATCCCCCAAGTTTTTCAAGCCGGTATAGCTTCCGTCCAACTGGCGGTACGCTACATACAGATCTTCTGCTCCTCGCCCCGAAAAAGCTTCTAAAGATAAGATCATCACCTTACCATCAGGAGAAAGAGTACCGCTTTGGTGAGGCGCCACATTCTTGAAGTATTTCACAGTAAGCCGCTTGGGGGTTGCCCATCCACTGTCAGTACGCACGGAGTAGCTCACTCCTTTCATGTATACGGACTCACCCCCGGTATACCAACCGTGGAGATATAGGGTATCTCCTGAGGGCGAAACCCCCATCACCGCATTGTAGTCCTGATTATTCAAGGAGACTACTCGCTGGGGCACTCCCCAATTTCCGGTAGAATCAGGGGTCGATACCCAAATATCACCCGTATCCGTAATCCCTCCTGCATTTTGCGGATGCTTGGCTACCGTGAAATACAAGGCTTGTTCTTTAGGGTCAAGCAAGGGAGCTTGTTCGTCATACGGACTGTTGACTGCCGAAAGGGCCTGGAGAGAATCTATCTGCCCAAAAAGACAATGGGGTAGTAACCCGATAGTTAGGCAAACTACGGATCGTAGAAGAAAAGGCATGCGCAATGGGTGCTGTTCTAGGGATAAAACGGCAATAATCGCGCAAATTACATCAATTCTTATAAATCAATAAGGGCGAGTCTGTGAAGTAAGCCAGGTTTTTGGCGATGCTCTTCTTTACCAGTTTCTGGAGAAAATTGTGGTTATGGGTAAGCAGGGCCAAGATCTGGGCGCCTCTATTATCCATATACCTGTCCAAACAATGGGGAATATCATCGTCGCAAACGTCACGCTGAAAGCTTAACCTTTCACTCATGATGTAGGAGGATAGATTCTCTACGTATTCCTGATATCGCTCATCAGTATGGAGGGTACTCTCTTTCTCAATGTGTAGTACCTCCACCGTAGCATCAAATTCGCTAGCCATAGCCACTACCTGCTTCACTATCTTTTGATCATCGCGTTCATAGTCCGTGGCATACACCAGTTCCTTCACAGGCACATAGGTGGCATCTGCCGGGACACAGAGGACAGGACAGGGAGCCTTCTCAAAAACCTGAACGGTATTGGAGCCAATGAAGGCTTCGCGCATGGTACCCACTCCGGTAGTGCCCATCACAATCATTTGGCTCTTATGATGCTCAGCATAGTCTACCACACTATTCACCAAGTCCCCCACACGCATGATATAGTCCGTCTGCTGAATCCCCTCAGCCACTTCAGAACTCCGGATTTCTTGTACCAACCCTTTCAACCGGATTTCGGCGGCTCCGTGCAAAGCCTCCTGGCTAGATTCTTCCGTTTGTGCTACCTGAATGAATTCTTCGGCATTAAAAACATACAGCAAGGTAAGCGCTCCCTGGCAGGTACTGCACATATTCACTGCGTGATCAAGGGCATTGAGGGAGGCATCCGAAAAATCGACTGGGCAAAGTATATGAATCATGATAACGGCGTTGTGGTAGGGAAATTAAAGGGTTCCCGATCAACCCACAACTAGCCTGTAGCATTAATATCCTTTTTTTCGGTCTACCTGATTGAGTAAGGGCTCTCCGTTTTGCGCCCGCTGGTAGTTTTCATACAGCTGTGGGATGGCCGCTGCCGGGTTAGTTAAACTGGCATGATGAGGAGTGACTACTATTTGGGGATGCGACCAAAATGCATGCTCTTCCGGCAGAGGTTCTTGCCTAAATACATCCAATACAGCCCCCGAAAGTTGCCCTGACTCCAATGCGGGAATAAGGTCTTCTTCTACCAGATGCTTGCCTCGCGCTACATTGATGAGGAAGGTACCCGGCTGGCAGCGAGAGAAGAGTTCCCTATTGAGGAAATTCTCCGTGGATGAGGTGAGAGGCAGCAAGCAAACCAACACATTTACGGCTTGCAGAAAGGCATCCAGCTGAGCTTCGCCCACGAAGCTCTCCACATTTGCCACCTCTTTGGGCGACTGACTGAAGCCAGCGGTATAGAACCCCAGGGATGCGGTCTTACTAGCCAAGTCTTGGCCTAAAACCCCAAGTCCCAGCACTCCTATCCGTAAGGGCCTTTCACAAGTATCCGCTTGTGCCCACCGTTTCACTTTCTGCTGATCCCGGAAATGCTCCCAGTTACGGTGATAATTGAGCATAGCGGTAATCACAAAATTACTCATAGACCAAGCCAGGGCAGGGTCCACAATGCGGGTAATAGGAATACCCTCTGGCATAAGTGAGTCCGCCAGCATATGATCTACGCCTGCCCCCATACTACATATAAGATTAAGATTGGGAAAGGAGGCCAGGCTGCCTTCAGGGTGTAACCAGGTAATGGCACACGTTATCCTATCATGAGCATCCGCCGGGACTTGGGGGTGCTCATAAATCTCCAAGGTTGGATCTAGATCTAAGAGCCCCTGAGCCCAAATACTGGTATCCCGAGTAGGGGCAATAATGACAATAGCCATAGTGTATTTCTTGAAACCAAAGTCTAATTAATCAGGCTAAACTCTCCCAATTCTGATGCATGTTACAAAACATTCAGTCAATAGGGCACAGGCCAAAAAGAGCCAACCCTCTATAAATCAATCGTTTAAAGCAATGAAACAATATTGCCCCAGCAAGAATTGAACTTTTCCAGGTAATTTTTTCAGAAAAATGAGAACCTATAGATAAATACACCCGTATACCTGAATGTGTTACGACACAAAATGAACTCTCAAGTATACCAGTAAAGATATTTTAGGTTTTCATAATGAAAGTGGTTTTTAGTTAGTAGCAAAAAGGGAGCTGTTTCAGCTCCCTTTTTGTTTATACCTTCCTTATCAGATCATACCGAAAATCTGGAGACTAGCTTTCAAGGAAATCAGCCCTTGTTGGTGTTTAAGCACTGTAAGTGCGTCACCAACAAATAGTTGTCGGTGACGGGCTCTCCGCCCTTAAACACCGACAACGGCGAGAAGTACCCAGAAATCTTGTTTGATCTCTCTTATCCAGTCCACACAAACTCATTGCCCGGCAAGGCTATTCCACGCATATTTGTCTAAAACCCATACCCACTTTTCGATCCATGGATCATACCTATATTTCACAAGATAGTTTTACGGTAGTTGGATACAGTACACAAATAGACCCTACAGCCCCACACACCATTGATTTTCACTGGGAAAAATTCCGCCAAGAAAATCCCAAAGACCAGATTGAGCACCGAATCAATGATGACGTTTGGGCAGTGTATTATAATTATGAGGGCGAC
>JBCBHI010000567.1:0-4081 GCA_038525885.1 Bacteroidota bacterium | reverse complement strand
ACCATCTCGGTATTCTCATAAGCTAGCTCAAGTGCGTATTGGATTGCCGCAGGGGTGCAGGGCTTCAACAAATAGCTGACGGGGAATTGCTGTCTGGCCTGCAGGAAGAGATCAGCAGTATCCTGTGAGGAGAGGAAAATCAAAGGAGTGGTACCGTTCCTGCGGATGGCTTGGGCAAAGGAAAGCCCCTCGGGCAATCCGTGTAGAATAACATCAACCACCACCAAGTCCGGTTGGGTGGCGAAGAATACCCCCAAAGCACCCGAAAGCGTGGTTTCCATGGCAACTATCTGAAAACCCGTACCCTCCAGGTGTCTCCGCAAAGCAGCGGACTCCGCAGGGTTTTCCATTACCAATAAGACCGTTCGTTTCTGCATTCAGGGTTTCCCTTGGAAAGGAAAGGGAAGTACGGAGCTAGGCCTTGTCTTAACAATCAGGATTTTGAGCACCTTATCATTTTCAAGAAGCCGACATTCGGCTATTCCAGCCGAGCTTCATTCCATGATTGAAGGGTCTAATACCACATTATCTCCACCCCATACCATGTTCCCCTTCCTCTAGGGCTCCGTCCTACATCTTTGAACCAACACAAAGAATGTCCATGGGCCATAGCTTGGGGTAAACCCAGGATACCAAAGCACCAGGCATTCACCAAATGGACTCTAACCCTAAATATTTTAATCATGAACCCAGTGATGGATTATGCCCAGCGGGCAAATGAATTTCAGGATTTTGCCTTCTTGGAATTGGTAGATGGGCAACATTGGAGCTTGAAACAGAGAAAAGCCGTGAAACGCATTCAGGATGATGACCGTATTACGGTGGATTCCTTAATGAAGCTGTACCAAGCCAAGCAGATTTACAGCATATATGACGTAACGCCTGAGGGAAAGGTCTCTCCCATGCAGCCTACTGAAACTCAGAGGTACCTCCGTGCCCGCAACTCGTATTTACAACGTCCTCAAAACCCCACTCGCGAACGGGAATATTATACCGTAGGTGGGGTGGGTAAACAGGGAGAAGAGAGGTATAACAAGTGGATAGAGGACAGCATTCAAGCTGCTAGTGGTACGGAGGATCATTTCCTAGAGACCTACTTCGGTGGCGACCCAATTAAATACAAGAAATGGTTCGATCTATGTAAAAACTACAACAATAATGATCCTGGCACTTTATGGTTAGAGGTGAGACAGAGTAGAGTACTGGATGAACAGATCGTTCTGTTGCCCCGAAAGAAGGAGTTGGAAACGTTTTACCTCACACATAACGATGCCAATAAGGCCATGAAGGAGCGAGTAAGTGAATTGGTTACCCAAAACACTGACACGCTTGAAGAAATTGCCGACGTACATCGAGCGTTAGAAGCCCTCCTCCCTTTCCAGGATTACAATACCAGAACCAATCGCATTCACCTGCACCGCCTTCTTATCAAAGCCAATCTAGGAGCTGGAGTTCTATTGTACGATCCCCTGCGGGTCCATTTTTACACTACCGAACAGTGGGCCAAGGAATTGGGCCAGGGTATTGTGAATTGGAATACGCTTTATGATGCAATAAAGGGTGAAGGCTGGTCTCCTTCAGAGGTGTTGGAAAAGACCCTTGAGGGAGAAATAAGGATAGGTAAGGGGAACCAAATTGAGATCAGTTAATACCTGAAAACCCCGGCTTTATTCCTCCCAAACCGTGCCTGCTACCCATTTCTCAGCAGGACATACCCCTATACTCTACTTTATTATCCCAAGCCTTGCTACTTCAGGATTTAACCGTAGTAGCAGGTTGGCCTTTTGGCACACACCCTTACACAAGAAAATTCTATTTCAATCAAAAATCATATAACCCATGGATACTGCAAAAAAGAAATTTGGAAACGTAGAAGTCACCTACGACAATTCATTCCCTTCTTTTATTATGAATGGATGCACCTATCATTTCAACTTTAAACGTGATGGAGAATCAAAGCACGGTATCATCTACCACCTTACACTAGAAGATGATGGCACCAATAGCAAGAAATTCCATAAGCTGCATTACTTCTTTGCCAATGATAACGGTACTATTTCCAATGCCGTGGCCCCAAAAGAATTTCAAAACCGGTATTCGAAAAAGCTGAGCGATGCCCCAACCCAGGTGAGGCAGTTTGTGGAGGCCTATGCAGGCGAGGTATTGAGTTGGGATGGGAATTAGGCTTGACTCCTTTCCCTGCAACTAACCAGTCTACGGCTTCTATTTACACCTACATGGTTATTCAACCAAATCATAATAGGTTGGTGGATATAGTCCCGATAGAGCGCAGCCACCTTGCTGACCTTACGCGCATTGCGGGGGATGCAAGAGTGGCTGCTACCTGCCGAATACCTCATCCCTTACCGGGGGGGTATGTGGATAATCTTTGGCGTGAATCGATGGCGGTAGAAATTCCTGGGACCCACCTGCGTCCGCAGTACCATTTTGCCATTACTTATCAATGCTGCACGGTGGGCCTTATCTCACTAACGCAGATCAAGCCTGGAAACCGTTCTGGCCAACTTGTGTACTGGATTGACCCGGAGTTTTGGGGACGAGGCCTCGCCACTGCCGCCGTTGCTTTACTTTTGGAAAAGGCCCAGTCAGAATTGAAGCTAGATAGGGTTTCCACCGGTGTTTGGGCTCAAAACCCCGCATCGCGCAAAGTGTTGGAGCGAAACGGGTTTGAATGGGTGGACACTCTGGAAGACGGGGCTTCCTTCGGTAGCAAGTTCGTTGAAAAGCGGATCTGCTTGTACCACAAGCAAGTCAGGACAAGAGCAAAATTGTTATCTCAAACCTGAACCTAGTGCCAGGAAAGACAGTTTCTCCCTTGAAATGAAGCTAAGACTATCCCACCTGTCTGAGTCTCCCCGCCGCCTTTTTCTTCTGGATGGGGCCGGGGCCTTGCTTTCTGCGGTACTTCTGGGGTTGGTATTGCCCCAGTTTTCTGATGTCATCGGCATGCCGCTACCCGTTCTCTATCTGCTGGCCATGTTTCCGGTAGCGTTCTTTTTGTTTGATGGGGCAAGCTATTTCCGGCCCGCCCAGGCAAAAGTTAATCTA
Organism: Bacteroidota bacterium; assembly: GCA_038525885.1. Taxonomy (GTDB): domain Bacteria; phylum Bacteroidota; class Bacteroidia; order Cytophagales; family Cyclobacteriaceae; genus DMST01. The sequence continues at coordinate 1,012 of JBCBHI010000567.1, read as the reverse complement.
AAAACCATTGCCATGGCTAATGCGGGATATGCCCTGTTATCTGCCGTGCTACTTGTGGTACACGCTTCTACCCTCTCAGTATGGGGCTGGGCCTATTTCGTGGGTGAATTAGCTATTGTATTGCTTCTGGCTCGCTGGGAATGGCAAGTGGCCAACCGTAGCCAGCATTAGATCCCCTACTTAGTACTTGCCCAAGGGTAAGAGCCATGGAAAACCAGTTTGTGCCACTTGGCCTTACCATGGTCGTTTTCGAATCCTGGAAAAGCCGCTTATCTTTCGGCTATGAAAAAATTGTTGATTGCAGGAATGCTGATGGTAGTGACAGCAGCAGCAGCGCACGCTCAGCGTCATTGCTTGCTAAAAGTTTCACCCACTGAGGAGAGCCATCATTTGGATGTGGTGGCAGACTGTGGGTCTAATCCTGATCAACTTTTGTTTGCTGAAGGCCTGCAAAATACGCTTAAAGATAAGGCCTCCATGGTAGGCGTGATCGACTATATGGTAGAGCGTAACTGGGAGCTGCTGGATATGGAAAAATCCATAAAAACGCCGGGTACCAAAACCAATCCTCCCATATACTACACCGAATTCTTATTCCGCAAGGAAGAATAACCTACTTGTGTAGGCGCTCTAGCCCGTGATTCAACTCGGTAATATTTTTCGTTGGCTGGCGCTACTCGTGCACGTATGGCAAGGCAGTCATCCTAGGGGTAAGCTCCATCGCGAATGCCGTTCGTACGCACAAGAAATCATGGAGCAAGTGGGGGCTGTGGAAGCAGGCTTTGCAGAAAGCCATATCTACCGGAAGATGATCTGGTACATGGTGCTGGACTTATGGTTGGGTCTTCAAGTCCATCGCTTGCACGGCGTAAAGGCCAACGAAGCGGACAGAAAGCGCTATGCACTCAGTGCTCCGGTATTTGCCGCTTCGTTGGCCTTTACGCCGTGCAAGCGATGGACTTGCAGGCCCAACCACAGGTCCAGCACCATGTACCAGAATGATCTGGTACAT
>JBCBHI010000566.1:0-4083 GCA_038525885.1 Bacteroidota bacterium | reverse complement strand
TCAATTTATTCTCCAGCAGCTGTGGGGCTACGTACTTACCTCCCGATGTTTTGAACATCTCCTTCTTCCGATCCGTGATCTTAAGGTATTTATTCTCCACCAGCTCGCCAATATCCCCGGTGTGGAACCAGCCGTCTGCTTCTATAGCTTCCTCCGTAAGGTCCGGTCTTTTGTAGTAGCCCATCATCACATTGGGTCCTTTCACCAGCACTTCGCCGTCTTCCGCTATTTTCACTTCCACTCCATCTAGCAAGGGCCCCACACATCCTATCCGCAAATCTTCCAACTGACTAAAGCTGACCCCGGGCGAGGTCTCCGTGAGCCCGTAGGCTTCCAGTATCGGAATTTCGCCTGCCCAGAATACGCGCGCCAATCGTGGTTGCAAAGCGGCTCCGCCGGATACGATGAATTTCACATTGTTGCCCAAGGCTTCACGCCATTTGCTGAAGATGAGCTTATTGGCCATCCGCAACTGAAACTTCTTGAATCCTCCCAGCTTCTCGTTCGGGTCATATTTCAGTCCCATGTTCACTGCCCAGAAGAAAAGTGATTTCTTCACTCCGGTCAGGTCCATGCCCTTGGCAATAATCTTATCGTATACCTTCTCCAGCAGGCGGGGCACCGCAGCAAACAGATCCGGCTGTACTTCCTTCAGGTTATCACTGATGGTCTCCAGACTTTCCGCGTAGTAAATGGAAACTCCCAAGTAGATGTAGGCATATACTCCCGTGCGCTCAAAAATGTGGCAGATGGGAAGGAAGCTGAGGCATTTAGAATTGGGACCGTCTACATTGAAAATTTTGGCCACCGAAAACACGTTGCTCAAAATATTGTAATGATTGAGCATCACCCCCTTGGGTACCCCGGTGGTACCGGAAGTGTAGATCAACGTGAGCAGATCGTCAGGTTTTACCTGATCCATGTAGGGTTTTATCTGAATAGGATCTCCTTCCTGATTCAGGTCTCTCACCTCGGTCCAGTGAGGAGCGCCCTCCACTTTTTCGAAGGTATAGATTCCTTCTACCCCTTCTATTCCCTCCAGTGCCCGGCCTACTTTGTGGTATAGCTCTTCATTCTCCACAAAAACCAATTTCACTTCTGCATGCTCAAAGATGAACCGGTAGTCCTCCTCCGTTATGGTAGGATACATCGGTACACTCACTGCACCCAGCTGCATCAAACCCAGATCCACAAAATTCCACTCTGGACAGTTGTAAGATATGATAGCTATCTTATCCTCTTTCTTTACGCCTAGCTGAATCAGGCCTAAGCTTATCTTGTTGGCAATGTTGATGAATTCCTGGGTGGAATACTCCACATAAGAGCCGTCATACTTGCCGGCTACCGCGCAGGCTTGCGGATACTCTTCTTGTTGATTGTAGAGGAAATCGAATACTCGTGTAATGGCCATAAGGGAGTGGTTTTCGGAAAAATAAGGTAGAAAATTTCCCTTGTATTCAAAACACGTACCCGGCGTATGCCGGGCAAATTTTTTCGAGGCGTTCCCTATTAGTTCACAAGGTCTCCTCGCAGAGTACGGTATCGCTTTCTGGCTTCAGAAGTGAAAATGCTACCTGGGTACTTCAGCAGAAAATCCTGATATATCTCCTGGGCCTTCACCGTGTCCTTAAGTTGGCGCTCGTATATCTGGCCCATCAGGAAGTAGGCATCATCACTTAGAATATCATACCCATGCTGAGTCACAATATTGTCCAGCAAGGCAAGAGCCGTCTCAAACTCCCCCAGCTTCCTGTATATGTCCGCCTGCTTCCACCAAATCTCATCGGTGAGGCTGTGGTCTGGAAACTCCGCTAGCATAGCTGTAAAGCCCTCTAAGGCCTCCGCGTACTTATTCTGGAAGAGGAGCAGGTCTATTTCAGCAAAACGTCTCATAGCCGCCTCTGTGCTGTCCATCACAATATTGTCCCGGATCAGTAAGCCTAGAGACATCGCATCATTGGCAATCTCACGGGTAGTGGCCTCTTTCAGTACATCCAGGTGCTCCTGCGATAGCAGAAATTCACCCTTGTAGAAAGATAGCTTGGCGTTCTTCAGTTTGGCGGTATACGCCAAGGGAGAATCTTTAAATTCTTTCTCCACTTGGGAGTACAGAAGGGTACTCTCCCAGGGTTCTCCCTTGAGCAAGTACACGTCGCCTAAGTCCAGCTTTGCCTGGCCGCGCAGCTTGCTATCTATCATCGGGAAGTCCAGTAGCTGCTGCAATAGTATCTGGGCAGTATCCGTATTGTCCAGATAAAACGCATGCAGGATGGCTTGGCTACGCAGAGCGTCCTGTGCCATCTCATGCCGGATGGTTATTTCCTGAATAAAACTATTGTAATCCTGTACCAGCTTACGCACCTCGTCAGTATTCACCGGAAACTGATTGCGCACAATGGCCTCGCGCGTTTGTATCAGAAAATGAGTAGCCCGGATGTTGTTCAAGGTGCCGGGGTACCGCTCTATCACATCCTCAAAAATCTTCTTGGCCGTTTCCCAGTCTTCATTCTTCAAGGCAATGGAGCCTACCGACATAGTCTTGTCACCGTCTAGTCCAAAGCGCCGGTCAATGGCACGGGCTTGGAGAAAGGCCGAGTAGAACTGTTTTTGCTGGAGCAGCGTCCACACCAGAAGTTCAGAGTACTGGCGGTTGCCTGGTTGTTGCTGAACCTTCTCATAGAGCATCTGCTCCAAATTGAGTAAGTCCTTTTCCTCCTTCAGTACGGATTGCAGAATATTCTCTATGTAACTCAAGTTGTTTGAGCTGCCATTGTCTAGGTAGTTGAGATATTCCTCTATCATCTTATCTATCTCATTTCGATAGCGATAGACGGAGGCAAGCTCCAGAGAAAACATCCGGGAGTCCCGCATGGTGCGGCGGGCTTCCTTGTATAGGGCTATGGCCAGATCGGATCGCTGTTTTTGCACAAACTGACGGGCAGCATTGCTGACCGATCCGGGATTTTTGCCAAGCTCCTCAATCAACACCGTAAAGAAGGATTCCGAAGCGGGTTTCCCTTCTGTCTTTTCAATCAGCAACCCCTGATCTATTTGGTAAACCAGCGAATTGGGGTAGGCCCTCCGAGCTTGTTTAATATAGCTTTCGGCATCCGCATAGTATCCGGACGCCATGAGTAGGTTAAAATAGTTGGTATGGATCAGCGGAATATTTTCTGTGCGTCGCGATAGGCCTTGATAAATCTCTTTTGCCTTTTCGATCTCCCCCCGCCCATAATATTCGTTGGCAAGTCGCACCTGCTGTGTAACGCCTTGCGCTGATAAGTAAGAAGGTAATGCCAATAAGGCTAAGCATACGAGTGCCTGCGTAAGCAGGGCACGAGGAGTGTGTAACCTTATCATAATACTATTCTTATATATATTTTATTATTGTTATTACTCCGGTGGATAAGTGGATAAGTTAGGCTCATTTCTACTTGTTTTTCAACCTTGTTTGTTACGTCTATGTTATGCGGGTTATATCCACAGCGGTTCTTTTGGTAACCTATTGGAAAACTGTAGTTTATATAGTTCTCCACATTTGGGCTGTTCCTGTGTAAAACTCTTTTTGATTCTATTATCTGTGGATTACGTTCTGCATTACTGGCTGTTTTTCTGTAGTTGTACTAACGAGTTTTAGGTTGTCCTAGGTTGTTAACGTTGTACGGGCGGTTATACATCAGTTAGGGTGCCTATTTTCACACGTTTTCCTCTGCTTGGTGCCTAAGTTATTCACATCTCTTTCTAAGGGTTACTAGAGGTTTTTCATGTTATGTTAAATAGAATTGGCTAAAAATATCCCCTGCAGGAGGGGATAAGATCTAGTTCTCTTCTTCTTGTTCTGTCTTTGGGGTGGTTTGTATCGAATTCTCTGGTAGAGTGATGTTCACATCATTCCTTTCCCAGTTCGCCCTTAGGGTAATCCCTCCTGGATAATAGAATACTTTTTCTCCAGGAGTATTCGTCAAGATATTGCCTGGAAGCCATTGGCCATCCCCATTTTCATCTACCAGTACTCTTAGTTGGTAATCGCCTGGTGTTATTCCACCAAATCTGTATTCAGTTGTGGCCTCTATTCTGTTTGTT
>JBCBHI010000565.1:0-4093 GCA_038525885.1 Bacteroidota bacterium | reverse complement strand
GGGCGGATTCCCAGCCCGGTATGGCGGGCGCCTTTCCTCAGTGATTGACATCAGCATGAAGGAAGGAAACATGAACGAGTTCAAGGGGGAGGGCTCCATTGGCATCATCTCCAGTAAACTCACCCTGGAAGGCCCCATCTGGAAAGACAAAACTTCTTTCATCGTATCTGGCCGTCGTACGTACATAGACATCCTGGCCCAGCCATTCATTGCCTTGCAAAACCGGGATGACCCCAATAGCCGAAGCACGGTGGGCTACTTTTTCCATGATGTCAATGCCAAACTCAACCATCGGTTTTCTGACAAAAACCGGGTATATCTGAGCGTATACACCGGACTAGACAAGTTCTACCTCAACGATTGGGCACGCTACGAGCCTGATCCTAATATCGACCCGGAGTCTTTCCCGCAGGAGCAGGAAACGGAAGCCGGAATTGACTGGGGAAATGTCACGGCCGCTTTGCGCTGGAACAGCATTCTATCCCAAAAGCTGTTCATGAATACCTCTGTCACTTTCAGCGACTACGACTTCAACATTGGGCTTAAGGACAATAACAGCACTTTCCTCCCAGATTCTACCGTAGAGGAGTTTTTCAATCTAGCGTACGTTTCGGGCATCCGGGACTGGACAGGCCGGGTTGATTTCGACTACCTCCCCTCTCCCGATCATTATATTCGGTTTGGGGCGTCCGTTACCTATCACACCTTTAGCCCAGGGGCTAATACCTTCCAAACCAGTGGCGCCCTGGACACTACCATCGGTGCTCCTGAGGTGTATGCCTATGAGTACGCCGTCTTTGCTGAAGATGACTGGAAAATCACAGATCTACTCAAGGTGAATGCCGGGGTGCATTACGCCAGTTTTGCGGTCCAAGGAGAGTATTACCAATCTGTACAGCCAAGGATTGCGGCTCGGTATCTGCTCGGACCCAACACCAGCATAAAGGCATCTTATGCTAGTATGGCGCAGTTCATCCACCTGCTTACCAATGCGGGCATTGGACTCCCTACTGACCTGTGGGTGCCTAGTACTGCAAGGGTAAGGCCACAAAAGGCTCAGCAAGTTGCCGCAGGCATCGCACATACCTTGCCCAATGATATTGAGATCAGCGTAGAAGGGTATTATAAGCGTATGCAGAACCTGATCGAGTATGGTAACGGCGCTTCCTTCCTCAATTCTGGTACGGACTGGCAAGACAAAATTGAGTTTGGCGAGGGAGAAAGCTACGGCGCTGAGCTGTTTATCCAGCGCAACGTAGGCCCCGTTACGGGCTGGGTTGGTTATACGTTATCCTGGACCAATCGGACTTTCCCTGAGCTTAACCTGGGCAGGACCTTCCCCTACAGGTATGACCGTAGACATGATTTTAGCATTGTATTGGTGTCCAATTTCTGGGAGCACACCACTTTGAGTGCTACGTGGGTATACGGCACGGGCAACTCCGTTACTCTGCCCAATGCGGAGTACGCTACCGCCCCCTTCGATCCTTTCATCCCCAGGGATTATTACCAATATACCACGGCTGCTTATGTAGAAGGGCGCAATGGCTACCGCATGCCAGCGTACCATCGGTTGGACGTAAGTGCCACCTTTACTCTACCAGTAAAAGGTGGATGGAATGGAAGTCTGATTGTGGGCGCTTATAATGCCTACAACCGGAAGAATCCTTTCTTCATTGACCAGGGCTTGAACCCTGATACAGGCGAAACCAGTTTCTTTTCCTACGCCCTCTTTCCCATTATCCCATCTGTTAGTTTACGTTTTAGCTTCTGATCCTATGCGTACCCTACGATTTTTTCCCCTTTTGGCAGCAACGGTCCTTTTCGGCTGCGACGAATTTCGAACTCAGGTAGAGCTTGATGTGCCCGATATTGACGACCAACTCGTGGTCAATTCTTTTTATACGCCAGACAGCCTCTGGTCCGTATTGGTTACGGGTCACCGATACATCTTAAACGACGACCCCATCCCCTACATCGATGGCGCTACGGTATCTCTTTATTCTGGTAGCGAGCTACTTGCTGAAGTCAATGCGGGGGACTCTGGATATTATGAACTTCCTATCACGCCGCAGATAGAGACTGATTATACGCTCCGCGTGTCTCACCCCAACTACCCAACGGCGGAAGTACAAACACGGCTGAGCACACCTATTCCCCTGGAATCCCTCACCATAGATTCACTCAATGACATCTCATTCGAAGGTTTCATACCCGGCGTACTTTCCCTCAGAGATCCCGGAGGGGAAACAAATTACTATCAGTTGATCCTGTATAGTGATATCCGATACCCTTTGGGTATCGAGCCTGACGGAGACACCCTTTGGGAGGAGTATTCCTACCCTATTTTCTTCCAATTGGGAGGCACTAGTGCCTCTGCTGGGGAAATCATCGAGGTCAACGCGGACGTCTTCGGATTTTTGCCTGGGCAAGTATTCTCTGACGAGATTTTTGATGGTCAATTAGTGGACCTCACTTTTGAGGTGTACAACGAAGCTTCTTACCTCCCACCCGGCACGGAATGGAGCATATTCGCGGAGTTTCGTAGCCTAAGTGCAGACTACTATGATTACGCCTTCTCTTTGGGTGTTCAGCGCAACGCTTTAGGAAATCCTTTCGCTCAACCTGCTCAGGTATTTACCAATGTTCAGGATGGTTTAGGAATTGTAGCGGGTTATGGGCGTACTACCCAAGACTATCAAATATTGAGATAACGCTGGTTTGGGGGATCTACTCTTCGATCCCCCACCCTAAAAACTCAATGGTAATGCCTTGAAAACAATCATCCTGGCAGCCGTTGGGAACATACCCACAAGTCGACATTACTCCTACCACATCGGTATCGAAATAAAGCTCATTGTCAATGCTGTTGGTCGTTAGATATATGTCGCGGCAGTCATGATATAGCTCATCCAAAGACAAGGGTTCTGCACCTTCCTCATGGGTGCCTATTTCAGCCCCAGTTTCTTCATAAGAGTCAATTATTTCGCGGGTCTGATTCTCGAAATCCTCCTGAAACACCTCATAATTACGGAAGACCACCTCTCCTTCTTGTACACCAATTTCGGTGGTGTAGCTGTACCCAGACCACGACGATACGCGGAAAGCATATCGGTAGGTTTCCCCATTTTCCTCCTTTAGTTGTCGCCAGATTTCCCGGCTTTCTCTGTAAGTAATACCGCTATCCCCTACCACTTGGGGGCTAGTGGGTGAAATGCATTGGGTGGTGGACAAGGCAATAAGGCTGGCAAACAGAATAGGCAATTTCATGAATACTGGATGTTAGTTTTGAAATATAGACTCCTTTCACAACGCAAAAGCTGTAAAACCAAGTATATAAAGGCAGAGCAAAAACAGCTCCAATACCGGGGTTACGAGGGCAAAAACTTACCGTGAAACCCAAAGGTAATCGGATGCGGTACTCTTACCCGTCCCTCCTCTTCCATGGTTTTTGCATCCAAAACCAGCAAAAATGAATTTTGAGTACGGGTATCTAAAACAATACTTAGCAATACACCCTCATCCTCCTCTTCGGCACCCGGCCGTACTATGAATATGGGTTCTGCTGGATGGCACCCTTCTTCTAACCAGGTCCAGACCTGCCCAGTGGTCACATCCACCTTATGAATTACATCCAGGAAGGCCGCCGGAGAGGTAGAACCCGCAGAGTATACAAATTGGTATTCTCTTCCATTTACTCGCCCATAGTTAATCTGTGGCAATTCCATCCACGCTTCACATATCACCTGCCGAGACACCGTATCCTTCGACAAATCTAGCTCAAACCTCCAGAGGTGCCCTGCTACAATCTCTAATTCTCCCTGGCGAAGGTTTTCCAAGTATAAATCATAAATCACCTGAGGGTCCTCATAAGCCACCACGTCAAATACTATGTTCCCCTGCCTCTCAAAGGCATTTACATGGTGGAAAGCAAAGAAAGCATTGGTCTTTAGTGTTTTTACCTCCCCCGTCCTTTATTGAGAAATACCGCTGGGAGCCTGATAAGGGCACGCTCATCTATATAATCGATAAAAGGACGGGGGAGGTAAAAACACTAAAGACCAATGCTTTCTTTGCTTTCCACCATGTAAAT
>JBCBHI010000564.1:0-4103 GCA_038525885.1 Bacteroidota bacterium | reverse complement strand
TCTGGAAGGTAGCCCAAGGCGCTATGCAGGAAGGTGCGGCCACGGTCAACTGGCTGCAAGACGATGTGTTTTATACCTGGACGGCTTCGGCCACTGAAGGAGACCACCTCACCTTTGGTAGGGTAGGGGCCAATGATCCTAAGTTTAACCTTCGCCGCGATCCGGTATTTATCTGGCAACGCCAAGCAGAAGGGCCGACCGTATTTGCCTCTGTGACAGAGGCACACGGTAGGTACAGCCCCGTAACCGAGCGGGCTGAGTCTGCCTATAGCCAAATCAGATCCGTACAAGTGCTATCCGACTCGGAAGCCTACACAGCTGTAAAAATTCAAAAGCAGGACGGTACCGCTTGGCTGTTTGTCATGGCAAATGAAGATCCTGAGCCTGCATCACAGCATACCCTGCAAGTGAACGGGCAAACCCTTGCGTGGTCCGGCCCGGTCCACTTTTCAATCCTTGATTCATCACGATAAAGACACATAAGAAAATGGAAGTACAAGCAAGCAAAGAGTATCTGTTTGATAAAGAAATTGAATGGGAAACCGTAGCTCCTGGCCTGAAGCGGAAGATTATGGGCTATGACGACAAGCTCATGATGGTACGCGTGGCTTTTGAGACGGGTACTGTGGCTCCGGTACATGGCCATTTCCATAGCCAAACTACCTACGTAGTAAGTGGCAAGTTTGAGATGGAAATAGACGGAGCGAAAAAGATCATTGAGGCAGGCGACGGCTTCTATATCCCACCTCACATTTTGCACGGAGCTGTTTGCCTGGAAGCAGGGGAGCTTATTGATACTTTTAGCCCCGTTCGGGCCGACTTTTTGGACTAGAAACAATGTCGCTTTGTGGAGTGAAAAGTCCCTTTTCCTAAAACGGAATTGGGATGAGAGTCAGCAATGGGTAAGAACATAGGCTGGCTCTATGGAGACTCCGTTTTTAGCCATGACATGAAAAAACCACTATGAAACTAAAAGGACTCCGTTGGTGGATATTGGGCCTTGTATTTTTAGCCACCGTAATTAATTATATCGATCGAGGTGCCCTTGGCACCATGTGGCCTAGTATTTCAGAAGATTTGGGGATGGACAAAAATGACTATGCCATCATCATTAACATCTTCATGATTTCCTACGCTGTGGGCCAGGCCGTAACAGGTCGATTGTTTGACAAGATTGGTACCCGGATGGGCTTTGTACTCTCCATCGGTGTATGGGGTATCGCTACCATGTTGCATGCCGCGGCACGTAGTATGTCCACCTTTGGCATTTTCCGTTCCATCTTGGGACTGGGTGAAGCGGGTAATTGGCCCGGTGCAGTGAAAAGCAACGCCGAATGGTTCCCCATCAAGGAACGTGCAGTTGCGCAGGGTATTTTCAACTCGGGTGCGGCCATGGGGTCCATCATCGCTCCCTTGCTCATTGGTTCTTTATGGGCTGCCTATGGTTGGCAAACTACCTTTGCCATCGTTGGGGTTGTGGGTCTCCTTTGGATCATCCCCTGGCTGATCTTCAATAAGAAAAAGCCAGCTGAACACCCTTGGATTACCCAAGAGGAAAAGGAGTATATCCAAGCGGGACAACCCAAAGGGGATGTAGAAGATACCAAAGAAACCAAAGGCCTCTCACTACGGGAAATTCTTTCTTACCGCGCCTCTTGGGCGGTGCTTGTTTCCCGATTCTTTGTAGAGCCTATTTGGTGGCTATTCGTGGGTTGGATGCCCATTTACCTGGCCGATACCTATGGTTTCGACGTGAAACAAATCGGCTTGTTTAGCTGGGTACCCTACGTAGGAGCAGCTATTGGTAGTATTTCCGGTGGTTTCTATTCGGGTTATGTCATCCGCCAAGGAGCTTCGGTGGGTACTGCTCGTAAACGTACCATCCTTATTGGTGGCATCTTCATGTTCTTGGGACTCATCGCTACGATCCTGTTTGCGGATACACCAGAGAAATTCGTGGCCATCGTTTCGGTAGTTCTTTTCGGATTCCAGTTCGTAATTAGCAACATTCAGACCATCCCGAGTGACCTGTTTAGCGGCAAATCGGTAGGTACCTTGGCGGGATTTGGCGGTACGGTCGGCATTACCTCGGTGATCATCCTGAACTTCCTAGTTCCCTGGATTTCCGACACCTTTTCCTACACCCCAATTTTTATCCTGATCGCGGTATTTGTACCCCTCAGTGTAGCGGCGGTATACTATTTCGGTCGCGATATAAAACCCATTAAGTAAATCTCTCTCTCACATAATAAACAGTAAAAACTATGTTGAAGAATAAAGTAGCCATCGTGACCGGCGGAGCCCGGGATATCGGCAAATGTGTTTCTAAGAAACTCGCTGCCGAAGGGGCCAAAGTTGTCATCAACTTCTTCGATAACCCTGAACAAGCCAAAGAGACTCTCCAAGAAATTAAGGACGAGGGCGGTGAAGCTACTATCGTGCAGGGCGATATGACAAAGCAAGACGACGTAAACCGGGTAGTAGAGCATGCCACTAATACTTTTGGTGAAAACGTGCACGTACTCGTGAATGTAGCCGGAGGCTTGGTAGCGCGTAAAACCATTGAGGAAATGGACGAAGACTTCTTTAGCTTCGTAATGAACCTCAACATGACCTCTACTTTCCTGATGACCAAAGCTGCAGTACCTCACATGCCTGAGGGTAGCTCCATCATCAACTTTGCCTCACAGGCAGGGCGTGATGGCGGTGGTCCTGGTGCTACGGCATACGCTACAGCCAAAGGAGCGGTGATGACCTTCACTCGGTCTATGGCCAAAGAGTTGGGTCCTAAAAACATCCGGGTAAATGCCCTTTGCCCAGGTATGATTGCCACTACCTTCCATGATACCTTCACCAAAGATGCTGTGCGCGAGAAGGTAGCCGGTGGTACCCCCTTGCGTCGTGAAGGACGCGCTAGCGAAGTGGCCGACGTAGTGGCTCTGTTAGCTTCTGGCAGCACTTCCTTCGTGACCGGAAACAACATTGATATCAACGGAGGCTTGGCCTTCTCATAAAGGTTCTTCTTATGAAAATAGTCACTTTTGGAGAGCTCCTTCTTCGCTTTTGCCCTCCGGGCCACCTGCGGTTTTCGCAGGCTGGCTCCTATGAGGTGAGCGTAGGAGGGGCCGAAGCCAACGTAGCCATGTCCCTGGCCCAATTGGGCGACCAGGTGAGCTATGTGAGTGCCATTCCCGATAACGAATTGGGTTTTACGGCCCTACGTGAAGTAAATAAATGGGGAGTGAACACCGACTATGTGAAGGTAGGTGGCGACAAAATGGGCCTCTATTTCCTGGAAAAGGGAGCTTCCCTACGTGGCGGTAATATCATTTATGACCGGGCGGGTTCCGCTTTTTCTGAGATCAACGCCGATACTTTCAACTGGGAGGAAATCCTGGAAGGGGCGGATTGGTTTCACTGGACGGGCATTACACCAGCCGTATCCGCTGGGGCGGCTGAGGCTACTGCACGTGCTATCAAAATTGCGCGTGAGCGCAGAATCCCGGTTTCCTGTGATTTGAATTACCGTAGCAAGCTATGGAAATACGGCCTTGACCCTAAGGAGGTAATGCCTGGGCTGATCCAGCATACCAACGTAGTGTTGGCCAATGAGACGGATGTAGCCAAGTACCTGGGTATTGTACCGCAAGAGAGCAACTACGAAGAGCTGGAGGGTTTCGGCAAGCGTAGTTATTCTTTCATTAGCCGCATGGTACACTCGCGTTTCCCTCATATGCATAGTGTCATTACTACCCTGCGGCAAACTATCAATGCATCGCATAACCTGTGGTCCGGGGTAGTGTACAACGGTACCGAATTTTTCAACGGGCAAGTTCATGATATCAGTGCTATTGTGGACCGCGTAGGTGGAGGCGATGCTTTCATGGCTGCCTTTATCCACGCTAAGCTAAAGTATCGGGACTTGGAGAAAGCTCTCAACTTTGGGTTGGCCGCGGCTGCCTTGAAACTCAGCATCCCTGGCGACTACAACGTAGTCAACGAGGCTGAAGTGGAAAGCCTGGTGGACCAAGATGGGGTGAGCATGCTAAGCCGTTAATACCGATTTTTCCCCTCCCAGGTTAGGGAGGGGATTCATACCTTCC
>JBCBHI010000563.1:0-4106 GCA_038525885.1 Bacteroidota bacterium | reverse complement strand
TGTTTTAGCATGCAGCTCAGTTTCCTGATCTCAGAGGCAGGCTACGTGCCCGATCGACTGGAAACCCAGGCCAAGGTGTATTTTGAGGACGGAGAAATAGTGAAGATTGGCTTGAACCTGACAGGTGCGGTCCCCTCGCTTGGTGCTGAGGAGTTCACCACATTGGCCCAAAAGGCCAAGGAGATTTGCCCGATTTCTAAACTACTGAATACCGAAATTGAGCTAGCCATCGAGTTTGCGGGCCAAGCATAATTTGCCCACCCAGAGGTAAGGAGACTGCCTGTTGAGGAGCAGTCTCCTGGCTTTGGCCCTGTAGCACAGGAAACGGGTCAGACGGGTATCTGCATGGTGAAGATACCCGACTAGGCGTCCCCGTCTGACCCGTGATAGCCCCATACCGTATCCTCTCGCCGGGTCTTACAGCTTCCCTTCTGAGCGCGCAGCGCTGTATATGAACCTATACCATGGTGCCGCAGAGCTTACGTACCCCCCACGGCAGGTGCTCTGCGCATCAGCTGATCATTTCACCCAAAAAAAGGAAGGGAATGCCCTGCCCGGTCTCCGGGATGGCCAGGCAGGGGGTTGAGGTGCGCCCAATCCTGGTAGGTTAAGCATATCAATCGTCCTGATTTGCAATCAGGATGTAATGAGAAACGCGTCTGCGACGCTCATGGCGTTCCAAACGCGATTCTCGTTTGTCCTCGTTCAGAAACGAGGACCATAAGCACATCTGAGATTCGCTTAATCTTACTCCGACTTGAGTACCGTAGCCGGATTGGTGCGGGCCGTACGTAAGATGACGCCGCTGGAGCAGGCAAGCACCACCAGCCCCAAGGCTAGCGCCCCGGCTACGAACCAGACGGGATGCAGCGATACCTGGTAGGCGAAGTCCTGCAACCACCAGTCGGTAAGTAGGTAGGCAGCCGGGGTACCCAACAAACAGGCCACCCCCAGCAGGATGATGAAGTTGCGGGAGAGCAAACCCAGCAGCTGCCCGATGGAGCTGCCCAGGGTTTTGCGGATGGCCACTTCCTTGGCCCGCTGGCGCGCGGTGTAGGTAGCTACGCCCAGTACGCCGGACAGAGTGAGCAGCAAGGTGATAAGGCACAATACCCACACCATGGACTTGAGCTGGCTTTCTGCCTGATAGAGCTGCGCAAAACGGTCATCCAGGAACTCCAGCTCAACGGGTGGCTGTAAGGGATAGATCTCCCGGCTGAGGGCCTGCACGGCGGCTTTTACGTCATCGGTAGCCTCCGGATGGAACCGGATGGAACCATTGCCATACATGGGCAGGGGCCAATTGACGATGGTGAGGGGCTCCACGGCGTGGTGGAGCGAACGGAAATTGAAATCACGCAACACGCCTACCACGGTAGCGGTGTCCCCGGACACCATTAGGGCTTTGCCCAGCGGGTCCTCACCGGCAAAGTGAGCGGCCACAGTCGCCTCGTTCACCATGACTTCGTTGAAACCGTTCGTCATGGGTGTTTTGAAGTTCTCGCCCGCCACGAGCTCCATGTTGTAGGTATCCAGGAAGTGCTCATCGGACCATACCATGCGGGTGGTGTGAGGCTCCTCTTCGCTGTTCAGCACTTGCTGATTCTGGAACTGAATCCGGTAACCGGGAATGTCGGTAGAGAGGGACACCTTTTCCACGCCCGGCACTTGCCGTAGGGCATCTCGAAAGGTGCCTAGCGATTCCATACGCGGACCGGTAAGTTCAAAGGTCATCACCTGGTCCTTCTGGAAACCCAGGTTTTTGCCTTGCAAATAGCTAAGCTGCTGGTACACCACCAGCGACCCTACGGTGAGCAAGATAGAGAGGGAGAACTGCGCTACGATAAGGCCCTGGCGGGTGGCACTGATGCGCCGCATGGTCATAGAACGGCCGCCAGCCTTCACCCCCTCGGCGGGGTTCATTTGGCTCAGTACCCAGGCAGGGTACACCCCACTCAGCAGCTCTATCACCGCCAGAATGACGGCCAGTAGTACTAGCAACTGAGGATTGACTAGCACGCTGAGCGGCAAAGCCAGGCCCGAAAACTGCTGTACCAGGGGCCCCAGAGCCGCTACTAGTACCAGACTGATCAGGCCGGCAAAGACCAGAATGACCAGCGTTTCGCCCAGAAACTGGAACACCAGCTGTAGGCGGGTAGCGCCGATGGTTTTGCGCAGGCCTACTTCTTTGGCCCGGTCTAGCCCCCGTATGATGGTCAGGTTGATAAAGTTGATGCTGGACACCAACAACACAAAGGCCCCAATGGCGAGCAATATGTATACGTAGTAGATGTTGCCGTTGTCAGCGTACTCCTTCTCATGGTTGGTATAGAGGTGTATCTGCTGTATAGGCGTCAGGATGATGTCGACTAGGGGAATCTCCTCCTCCAGCAAGTATTCAATCTCCAGACCTATGCCGATGATGGATTCCTTCACCTTACTTACGTGCGTGGGGTTGGGGATGCGGAAGTAGGTGTACACCCACAGGTTCTGCCAGCCGCGGAGAAACTCCTCGGGCCAGTGGTAGCAGGAGGCCAGGTAATCGTACCGGAGGTGCGACTGCGCGGGCAGGTCTTTTATGATGCCAGTCACCTGCCGGATAGGCTGCTCCCCGGTGCGGTAGTTCGCGTCGGCAGTCATAGTGAGAGTCTTGCCCATGGGGTCCTCATCCCCAAAGTACTTCTTGGCCATACTCTCGGTGAGTACTATGCTACTGGGGTCGTTCAAGGCCGTTTTGGGATTGCCCTGCAAAAACTCTGCGGCAAACACGGAGAACGTGGTGCTGTCTGCCCAAAACCCATCGTGCTCATTGAACACCAGGTCCTCGTAGGCCACTGTAGTTTGCCGAATAGGCATGAGCCGGGTCATGGCTTGTACCTCGGGTATGGCGTCTATTACGGCCTGCCCTGCCCCCATAGGGGTGGCCGCCCAGCGGTTGCCGTCGAAGTTGAACCCAAACCGGTAGATGTCCTCAGACTCCTGGTGATAGGTATCATAGTTGAGTTCATACTGGGCATATACATAGGCCAGCATAAAGGTGCTGATGCCCAGGATCAGGTTGATGATGCGTACACTACCGGATAGTTTGTCTTTTTTCAGGTGGCGGTACGTGAGTACGGTGATGTTTTTCATTGTTAGCGGATTTAAATGAGGAACTAGCTGATGCACGGGCTTCAGCCTAAACCAAGAAAAGTACCGCACCACTGCCCAGAAGTAACGCAAATTGGCCGTACGTGGGGTCCTTTCGGTCCACACGCTTGCGTACCACTCGTGCAAATCGCCCTGCACCTCCTCCAAGTAGTAGTCGGCACAGTACCATTCCAACAAGCGGTCAATCCACGCAGGTGGTGAGACTTTTAGCATATATTAATTAGTATTGTATTTGTAAGACTAATCATCAAAAAAAAGCTAGACGTCGAAACTCAGTTTGGGCATGATATCCCACATCTTGCTGCGCAAGTCGCGAGCATCTTGCAAGCTCTGATATCCCGCCGAGGTAATGCGGTACAGCCGCCGTCGTCGGCCGCCCCTTTCGGTGGTGGTCCCTCCCATGTCAGAGCTCAGGTAGCCCTTCTTTTCCAGGCGGGCCAGTACAGTATGCACCGAGCTCAGGGTAAGCTTGCGGCTGCTCTGCTCCTGTATCTCTTCGATGATGGTAACGGTGTAGGCATTGCCGTCCAATACGGCAGCAGTGAGCAAAACCAGCTCTTCAAATTCGCCTAAGTGGGTACCGCGCATGGTATTAGTATTGTATTTGTAAGACTAATGTAGGGAAGCAACTTTGACTTTGCAAAAGAAAGGAGTTATCAGTTGTTAATTATTAGTTATGAATTATGAGATATTAATTGGACTACGACCAATTTGGATATGGTCAAGCACCCTCTTCTAACATACTCCAGTCTCACGTCTGTAGTCTCACATCTCAAGTCTTGTGTCTTTTGTCTAGCATCTAGCAGTGAGCGCAGCGAACGGTCTAGCGACTAGCAGCGCAGCGGTCTAAAAGCGGAGCGGTCTTACTTCTTAGGCGGTTTCAGATCCGGGTCGTTCTTAAACATGGGGGCCCGGCCTATCTGGGAGCAAATGGGGCACTGGTCAGGCTTGTGCCC
>JBCBHI010000562.1:0-4107 GCA_038525885.1 Bacteroidota bacterium | reverse complement strand
GTCGTGCTTACTTCCAGCTGCTGTGCAAGTTTGCTCAGCGTATTGGGGCCCACCCTGCGGAAACTCGGCGGGCAATTGCTGAGCCCACGCCACCAAATCGGCATCCAGATAAGGCACCCGCAGCTCTAGGCCGTGGGCCATGGTAAAGGTGTCGCTTAAGGCAAGCACCTGTTTGGGCAGATAGCCTTCCTGGTCTTGGCAATAAGCCCAGGCTAACCAGTTGGTGGCTTCGGCTTGCTCCTGGTAATATCCTTCCGCTTCCGGGGGCAAGGTTAGGCCCTGGAAACGGCGCCATGTTTCCGCAGGGTGGGCCCCAATACGCTGAGCAAACTTGCGCAGCAGCTGGAAGTAAGCACGACCGGGTATGCCTTTGGCGGTGGGCAACAGAGGCGATAGCCTACGGAGCAAAGGACCAGTTCGGTGCCAAAACTCAGGACGGCGGAGGTAGCGCTGATAAGCCGCCAACCGATGGTATCCGGCAAACAATTCATCGGCCCCAGCACCGCTGAGTACCACCCCAAAGCCCTGTGCCTTGGCGCGTTCTGCTAGTAGCCAAGTTAGCAGCCCACCGCTATCGCCTAGCGGAACGTCCATGGCCTGGATGTACTCCGGGAACCGATCCAATACTTTCGGAGTAACTTCCAGGGCATCCACAGTAGTGCGGTATTGCTTGGCCGCCTGCTCGGCGTATTCGCCATCGCGAGTGCCAAACCGCTGGTCTTCCTTTCGGTGGGCTACGGTAAAGGCCGGTAGCCGAGGAATCCCTTCCTCCTGTTGCAAAGCCAACAGCAACGTACTATCCACCCCACCGCTCAGGAACATGCCCATGGGTACTTGTGCTTCCGACTGCCGAAGGAGGGCATCGGTAAGCAGCTCCTTTAGCTGAGGCGGGGGATTTTTAGGATCCTCAGAGGGAGATTTGTCCCTAGGGGGAGAATACCTCACGGATTCAAATTCGCCATGCTGGGCGGACCACCGATGGTAAGTGCCCGGAGGCAAAGCATGCACCTCCGGGTATCCGGTCACTTTGGGGTAGCGCTGGGCCAGCAAAGGAGTAAGCTCTTGGGTGTCTGGCAGCAAAGGTTGGCCCAATCCGGCGCTTAGTGCTCGCACCTCTGAGCTATACATTCGGCCCGTCTTGGTATCAGTCCAGTACAGCGGCTTGATGCCTACTGGGTCCCGGGCCAACCATAGCTCCTGCTTCTCTCCGTGCCAGAAGGCAAAAGCAAACATTCCGTTCAGGCGAGGGATCACCGCCGGGCCCCACTGCTTCAGGGCATGCAACAGTACTTCGGTATCGCTGGCCGTAGTAAAAGTGATGTTCCCAAGCTGCAGCAGTTCATTGCGCAGCTCGAAGGCATTGTACAGCTCTCCGTTGTACACCAGCCAGCTCCCATCCGGGCCTGCCATGGGTTGGTGGCTGGCTGGAGAGCGATCACTGATCATTAGGCGGTTGGCTCCCATACCCAGCCAACCACTAGGTACGGTCAGCGATTGCTGAGCGGAATGATCGGGACCGCGATGGGTGGCAGATGCCACCATTTGCGCTAAAGGTTCATCCTGAGGGGAGTCTGCCAGGTAGACGTGAATGCCGCACATCCTTCAAAGGTAGGGCTTACACCAGTTGGGTGTACGGAGCTAGGTAGTCCGTAGGAGGCAAAGTTTTATTTACTAAGCCCACAGCGGCCAGGGTAGACTCAGTGAGCGAAAGGGTCTCTGAGCTCATCTGGGGTAGGCAATCCCAATGCGTTTGGGCAAGCCAAATGTGGATATCGCCCTCATCCAAACCCAAGTCTTGGTGAATAAGCCTAACGATCTGGTTGGTACTGGTCTCGGTGAGGTAGCGCTTCATTTGGGCCAGCAGACCTTGAATTTCGTCGCCATGCTGGTTTACCACATCCTCGCGCCCTACCAAAACAAAGCTGGGCCAGGGAGTGAGCACCACGTCTATCCGGTTCCACTCACCGGAATCCACTACCGGCTTGGTGGTGAACTTTTCCCACAAGAAGGCCGTAGCAGTACCCTCAGCCAGGGCCTTGCGGGCTCCTTCCAGGTTTTTCACTTCCACAAACTGTAGTTCCTCAGGATTCCAACCTTGCTGCTGGGCGTATACGTAGGCCATGAGGTGCGACCCAGACCCCTTGCGGCTAATGGCAAAAGGCATATTGCCGAGATCGCGAGGGTTTTGAGGCCCCTTTTCGGCATGTACATGTACTCCCCAGTGCAAAGGAGAGGATACGTACTGGCCCACGATCTTCAGACCAGGATTTTTGTTGATATCTGCAATGGCACCCTCCGTGAGCATCACAGCCAGGTCTAAGTTGCCGGCATGCAGATCTTCCCGCATAAAGCCGGTACCGCCATTGTAGTCCTTCCAGGTGAAGTCTACGCCGTTGGGTGAAAAACCGAGGTTGGAATGGGCCAAACGCCAAGGAAAATTGAAGTGCTCGGGCACTCCTCCGATTCGTAAGGATACGGTACTCATGGTTGCGATAATCCCGTGAGGTAAATGGATTGCAAAATTAGAAGAAAAGTGTGGGCACACCCACAAAATGTGGCCTTAGGGCCTGATTACGGACACTCAAACGTTTCCGGTATTTATTTGGAGGGGGCATAGTGACGCTTCAGCCAGGAGCTAAGACCGTCTAAGCCGGGAAAGAGTACCCGCTCGTTGATGTTGGCCTGGTCTAGCTTGTCACGTATCTCCCATTTGAGTTCCGCCGGAATGATGATGCGGAAATACAAATCCGGGTGCGCCTTCAGGTAATCGTCCAGACTGGCGGTGTTATTGGACAGCATGGTGAACAAAGCATGCTGGCTCACAATACGTTCGTCCAGAGAGGGTGGCTCGAAGAAGACGAGGAAATCCTCATTCTGTACCTCGTCCAGTTCTCGCAATGAGTTGCACACCTCGGAGAGCATATCCACGGTGAATATATTGGTGCCCTCCACGTCCATCACCCGCTTGAAGCGCGGGGGCAGGTATTCCTTGTTCTGGGCGTAATTGAGACACCAGATCACCCCGTCGCGGTCAAACTTTTGCAGCTTGGCGGTAGCAAAGTGCAAGGCCACGTAGGGGGAGTGGGTCCAGTCTAGCAGTCGGGTGGGCAGGCCATGGTGCTGCGCTACTGCCAGCCAGTTCCAGATGTTGTCACCCGGTACGGCATTGCGATGCGCGTATTTTTTAAAATTGCGCAGCAAGTGGTGCTCCAACACCTCAAAAGGCCCACTGAGCCGCATCAGGGAGGTAAGCAGAGGATAGCTCGCATCGCCCAAACCCCGGTATACAAAGGGGGAGCGATACCGAGCGATTTTCTCGTCCCAGGTATCTTGAAAGAGAAGTTCTTGTAGTTCCGTCCACGATTCGGGACGAACGTCTTTGCCGTTGAATGCCATACACAACCGATTCCGGTGCAAGGTAGGAGGTATTCGCCGATTGGAGAGCAAGGAAGCCGGAAAAAGTCCCTTATGAACCTATTTTCCAAGCCACTGTGGCTCACTATGAGGAAGCCCCCGATGAGCGCGCAGCGCTACTTATAAATCTATACCCCGTCTGCAGACCGCTCGGGACTTGCCGTGATGATGCTCTACGGCAAGCCGATCATTCTTCCTATAATCTTTTTCCTTTTACTCACCTCTACTTTGTCAATTCAATCAACCGTGCAAATGGGGCATGAGGAAATTGTAGAGTTTGGGTTAGTGATCATAAAAATATCCTCTTTATGGATGGAACCTCACTTTGCAGAGGCCCTGTAGGGGGGCGTTTCATGAAACGCCCCCTACAGGATCTAAGCCTAAAATTGCTGCTTAGTAAGCTCACCAGGCAAGTATTACAAAAATAGACTACTTAGAGATTCTTGATTGGCAGAGTACCATGCCTCCCTCCTACAGAAAGTTCAAATGGCGGTATCAAAATTGGGATAGGTCTCACGTTGAATGTTGGATTGATTGATAAGGAATTACATTTAATGATATCAGGCATAAAACCTTTTGATTTCGATATTAAACACCTTTATCCCTAAGCATTAAGACTTATGAAGCAAACCGCCATATACTTGCGGAGGAAATAGCAATCAATTGTAAGAATGTTATGTTAGCATGTATTTC
>JBCBHI010000561.1:0-4113 GCA_038525885.1 Bacteroidota bacterium | reverse complement strand
CCGTGGGCAACGGCAAAGGGGTCAACATCCAAAAGAAGGGCCAGGTAAGGCGGATATTTGCTGCGCAACCGGAGCAAATCATCACGGCGGAATACCGCAGCCCTATTGGGGTACATGCTCAGATGGAGCCCAATGGGGGCATAGCCGACGTGAAAGCGGGCAAGGCCAAGGTGATCTGCGGTACGCAGTCGGTAGCCAAGGTGGTGAAAGCGCTCGAAGATGTGCTTGGGTTTTCGGACGACCGAATTGAGGTAGTCAATACCTACCTGGGCGGCGCTTTTGGCAGGCGGTTGTACCGCCACAAGGTGGTGGATGCGGCTAGGATTTCTAAAAGAATCGGTAAGCCCGTGCATGCCTTTCGCACCCGGGAAGAGGAGTTTCTGAATGCCTACTACCGGCCCAACAATCACCACGTGATGTACGCCACCTTGAAGGACGGTAGGATAGAGGCCATAGAACACCTGCAGGCCTCTGACGATATGTGGGTGAGTAATAACATGCCCGCCATGCGGTCCATTATGGGGAGTGATTTCCCCTCGGCCAACCACGGGGCGCGCATCTTTTACCCGGTGGCCAACCGATCTACCTCGGTGTATGATATCGAGTTGCCATTCCCTACCGGGGTATGGCGGGGTGTAGGGGCCTGGCTCAATTACTTTGCCACGGAGTCCTTTATGGATGAGCTGGCCTTGGCCGCACAGGCAGATCCTGTAGCCTTCCGGTTAGCCCACTTGCAGGGCCAGGAGGAGGATGTAGTCCGGCTGCGGAAGGTAGTGGAACGGGTGCAGGAGCGCTCTGGATGGGACCAACCGCTTCCTGAGGGGGTAGGACGGGGTTTTGCCATCGCGGAGGACCGGAGAACGGTGGTGGCCATGGCCGTAGAGGTGCGGATAGTGAAAGGGATGGTACGGGTAAGCAAAGTAACCTGCGGTATGGACGCGGGCACCATTGTGAACCCCGAAGGGGCCCGCACCCAGGTAGAAGGCTGCATCATGATGGGGATTAGTGCCGCGCTGTACGAGGAGCTAACCATCAAGGATAGTCAGTTCACGGCCAGCAACTTCCATGAGTACCCCATCGCTACCTTGATGGATACGCCAGAGATGGAAATTCTCATGATAGAGGGCCGGGAGCAGCCCAGTGGAGTAGGAGAGCCCCCGATCGCTCCGGTGGCTCCCGCGATTGCCAATGCCATCTTTGACCTTACGGGAAAGCGCTTGCGCAATATTCCCTTGCGGGTGTGAGCCCGCTAGGTATGACGAAAAAAAATCCTTTCCCTCATCAGGGAAAGGTGCTCCTTGGGGCGGAAAGAGTTTTTCTGTATCGGGAGCACCTAATTGGCCTGCAGGGATGAAAGTGTTGCCGAAAAGATAATAACGTACGTGACCCGACCCCTTCACCCTGCGGGAGCTTCCCCTGCCCTGTGGAAGCAGTTTCAAAAGAATATTCGATAGCAAAATCGCAATAACACCTTTTGATACGGCCCCAGCAGATGCTTGAAGCGGTAGAAGTCCCTGGGTGGCAAAGTACTTAGGCAAAGGCAAGTCTTTCTGCTATTTACCTGGAACTGGAAAACTCTTTCACGGAAGAATACCGACCGGATTGGTTAGTTTCCGCCTTACCGTCGAATACCCAATAGTCATCTAGTACGGAGCGATACTCTACTTTGAGGGCAATTTCGCCAGCTTCCTCCAATAAGGACCGGGTGAAAGGAGTCCATTCCATAAAAAACACGACCCGGTCTTCTCCTGCCCTAAACACGGTGTTGTTCAAAGCTCGGTAAGTGAAGTTGTAATAATTGATTGCGGAGTCGGGAGAAAGTTCATCCAATAAGTCCATAAAACTATCCAGAGGTTTGCCATCGTGGGTGACTTCCACAGAAGTGATGATGGCAGGCCCTGTACCGCTGTTTTTGGCCAAGAAGCCAAAACCTTCACTACTGTATTGCTCATGTACTTCAAAGTAGGGCCAGACCATGGCCTCTTGTTGGGATTTCAGAATGTTGGCTTCATAGATTGTGGTAAAGAGGGCGGCAAAGCTGACAACAAGGGCAATGGAGGTCCCCCAGTTAAATTGGATTTTGGGTTTTGCCATAGTAGATGGGCGGTAGGTATGAGGCGAGTAAATATCTGCTATTTAATGAATTTGCCCAAGTGCAGAGGGGTTGAGGGGATCAGTCCCCAGAGGGGGCGGAATATACTAGCCCAGTAGGTATAGTGTTCCCTAGCCCCAGTAAGCCCACGGAGTGGAGGAAAGACCAGCCTACCCCAACGCTGTCATACACTTTTCTGGCAGGTGTAGCCCTCTGCGAGGGAAGATAGAGATTTGCCCCCTTGGTCACTGCGGGGGTTCTGTAGCTTAAAAATACGGTGAAGTCTTTGGAAAGGAAGGTACTGAGGGTTGCTAGGCTAATCTATCTGGTGAATGAAGGCAATTTCTATCCTGCGGTTTTCGGCATTGTTGGAGCCGATAGGGTAGGCTGGCCCCATACTTTTGATCAGCACCCGCTCTTCGGTTACTCCATGCTGGTACAAGTACGCGGCGGTATTTTGGGCTCTGGCTTGCGACAGGCGCATATTCACCGAGTGGCTGCCTACGGCGTCCGTATGCCCCTCTATGGTCACTAGCAGCTCCGGGTACTCCTGAATGAACGTCAGAATGCGGTCTAGGTGGATGAAGTACTTTTGGTCGAGCTCCGTAGAACCGCTTTCAAAGTGCATGTTGTAGGCATATTTCAGTTCTCTGCCCTCACCGCCGTCCTGAGGCCCTTCCTGAATCCACTCGGAGAGCATACTCAGGGTGTTGGCTCGGGTCAACACTTCATCATTCGCACCAGATTCTTCAGCTCCCTGAGCCACGGTAACCGCCACTAGGGAGTCGGTTAGTACTTTTGATTTCAACACGGAGGCCAGCAGCACCCGGTTGCGCTCCCGCTGATCTTGTTGGATTTGTGCCGACTGATCTATCATGGCTTCCATTTGGGGAGTAAGAGTAGAGGGCACTGCCTCCTCAATTGATGCTACCACGGTAGCTTCTGGCAAAGCAGGAAGGGTAGGGTCCAGCGGTTCGTGGAAGGACATTTGTACGATGTCCCGATCTTCGCGAGCCTTGTCAAAGGACTCAATCATGATGTGTTCAAAATCCTGGGAGAAGGAAAAATAGATTTCCTGACCTGAGGTGTTGATACCTGGCCCCATATTTCGAGGGCGCCCCCAGTTGGTCCAGGAGTCATCCAAACGTTCTGCATAGAAGATGTCAGACCCGCCGTGTCCACCAAAACCGTAGGAGGCAAAGTACAGTTTGTCGCCCTCAGGGCTGAGATACGGGGCGAACTCTGACCTGCCCGAATTGATGGTGGCTCCCATGTGCTGTGGTGCCCCGTAGCTGCCATCGGGCTGGCGCTCACTCACATACAAGTCCTGTTGCCCGCGGCTGTCATTTCGCTGAATAGCCAGAATCATGATGCCGTGGGTTTCGGATACAAAAAAGTCTTCGTACTGATGGATGTTGTAGTAGTCGGCTACCTCTACTTTTTCCTTGTCAGAGAAGGTTCCATCGGGCTGTTCGGTGGTGGCCCACAGGGCAAATTTGGCCTTTCTGCGGGTGTCAAACAGGTACAAGGTTTTACCGTCAAGGCTGGTGCAGGCCAGTGCGTCGCCATAGCGGGTATTTACTTCCTCACCCAGGTTGATGGGTTCTGACCAGGAGCCGTCCTCCTGGCGCTTACAGCGGTAAATGTCTTGTAGGTCCCGGGCCCCGCCTACGTTATCAGGCGATTTCCGGCGGGTGATGTACAGGTGCGCACCATCGAAACTGATGAAGGGACGAGTCTCGGTATACTCCGAATTTATGGGTTGGTCCAGTACCTCCCGGTGCGGAACCGCCAAATGTTCTTGTGCCCAATTTGGGAAACCAACTAAGATTAGAGAAAAAACGAACCACCACTTCATAGCTACTTAGGTAAAATATTAATAAACAATAAGATAGAGAGCAATAATTAAAGTAATACTTGTTGTAAATAATCGATATTGAATGGTACTATACAGTTGCTCCCTTGTAGTGATGATCCAAATAGTGCAATCTATTTTTCGCATTTTGGGATTTTCGGTATGG
>JBCBHI010000560.1:0-4118 GCA_038525885.1 Bacteroidota bacterium | reverse complement strand
TACACCACATTCTCGTCAAACAGATCCGCGCGCACATCGTTCACGAAAGGCCGCTCGGGCAAGCCCCTCACGCTGCTCAACTCCACTTTGCGCCAGTTTTGGCCATTGTCTTCCGTCACCTGGATGATCCCATCATCCGTACCCGCATAGATCAAGCCCTGCTGCTGGGGCGATTCTGCCAGTGAGGTGATGGTGCTGTAAAAGGACATGGCGTAGAGGTCCCAGGGGTTCTCATAGCTCTGCGTACGGCCCATGATGGGCAGCTCTATCCGCTCCTCCTGCCGGGTCAGATCACCCGAAATAGCCGTCCAGCTATCTCCGCGGTTCTCTGACCGCCACACGCGGGCCGAGGCGTAGAAGATCGTAGCTGGGTCGTGCGGGCTCACCAGAATGGGGGCATCCCAGTTGTAGCGCTCCTCGGGCTCACCCGCACCGGGCTGGGGCGAGATGTATACCTGCTCCCGTGTGATCTGGTCTATCCGGTGCAAGCCACCGCTTTGGGTTTCCGCGTAGGTAATGTTGGGGTTGCCGGGCTCAATGGCTGACTGGTGACCGTCCGCACCTAGGGTCTTCCACCAGTCCGAGTTGCGGATGCCCGTAGAATACGGCGTACGCGAAGGGCCACCGTGCGAGCCGTTGTCCTGCGTACCACCATATATGTAATAGAAAGGCTCCGAATCATCCACCGCCAGCTTGTAGTACTGCGTGATCGGCATGTTGTTGATGAAGTTCCAGTTTTTGGCCAAATCGTACGATTGGTACAATCCACCGTCCGTACCCAGCAGGATGTAGTTGGGGTCGCTGGTGAAACCAATCGCGTGGCTGTCCGAGTGTACCCCGTCCCGTGCCAGCACACGGTAGGTCTTGCCATGGTCATCGGACACCAGCATACTGTTGTTCGCCAAGTACAGGCGACCTTCCTGGTGTGGCGAGGCATATAACTCTTGGTAGTAGTGCGGGCCTGTACCGCCACTCACAGCGTCGCTCATCTTGCTCCAGGACTTACCGCGGTTGGTACTCATATAGATGCCACCCTTGCGTAGGTCTTCCTCAATGGCCGCGTAGATCACGTCCGAGTTGAAAGGCGAGATCGCCAGGCCTATTTTACCCAGGTTAGTTCCCGGTATACCCGAGGTCAGTTTCTCCCAGGTCTCTCCCCCGTCGGTGCTGCGGTGCAGTCCCGAGCCAGGGCCACCCCCCATGTAGGCCGCCACCGTACGGTGCCGGTCCCAGGTGGCCGCGTACAGCCAATCCGGGTTGTTAGGGTCAATGGCGATGTCCGTTACGCCCGTCCATTCGCCCTCGCCGAGGGATTTGGTCCAGGTTTCGCCGCCGTCCGTGCTTTTGTACAAGCCCCGCTCGCCGCCGCTAGTCCATAGCGGTCCTTGTACCGCTACCCAGATCACGTCCGAGTTGCTGGGGTGCACAATGATCTTGCTGATGTGCTCGGAGTTGGGTAAGCCCACGTTCTTCCAGCTCCGGCCGTCATCTTCGCTTTTGTAGATGCCGTCGCCAAAACCTACGTGACGGCCGCCCACGTTCTCCCCAGTACCTACCCACACCGTATGCGGGTTGTTTGGGTCTATCGTGATGCAGCCAATGCTGTACACCGGCTGGCTGTCAAAGATCGACGACCAGGTAACACCCCGGTTTTCGGTTTTCCATACGCCCCCGGAGCCCACGGCTACGTACCAGGTGCTTTCGTTGGTTGGGTGAATGGCGATGTCCGAGATCCGGCCGGAGGTAAAGGCCGGGCCCACGCTCCTGAATTCCATTCCAGAGAAGAGCTTGGCATCCAGCTCTTGTGCGTAGGACGCCAGCGTAAGAAGAAGCGCTGCCGCGCCTAGGAGTATCCTCTTCATGTGGTCATTTTTAGTTAGACCAAAAAAGTAGGGGATCAAGCACTCAGAACCCATCAGTTCTATATGGGCGGTCCATATTTGGGCGTGTCCCCATGGCCGTCGTCCGCTCTGCGGCCTTTGGGCCCATGGGGTCGGGCTTTCGCCTTTACTCCTCGCTCCGCTGCGGGGTACCGGCTCTATCCCTCACGCAGAAAAGGCAATTCACCATGGCTAGGAGGCCTTACGGCCTGGTAGCCAGAGGCTACCCCTACGGCACGTCACCAGCCAGGAGGCTGGCGACAGGTCTGGTTTCTACCTCGGATGCAGAATTTTGTAACCAACCTCGCCTTCCATACTGTTTCAAGCTTTCAGCTGGGCCGCATAGGCTTGGAACCCCTGGATACGGAAGAAGCCTCCTTGTCCTCTGAAGTGCATACAAAAGAGGGCGGCTTCAGGCCATACAATAGCTTACGGAAAAGCACCCGATATTATCCACCCACTTCATTCTGATGACCCAGCCCATGCTTTGTTCTAGCCCACGGCATGGGGTCGCTCTGTCCAGCTCTTTTTCCCTCTTGGGTTCACTAAGCGCGATCGATTTGCTTACCGCACAGTAAACCCCGGATGAATCCGGGGCCTAATATATGTCGTCGACCCGCGACTAGATCGGAGATGATAAAGATCCACAGCCTTATCTAGAGTCTGGGAGCCCTTCCTGCTCTTTCCTGTTTCAAGCGTCTCGCTCCACTCTGTTTCAAGCCTATTTGCTGGGCCCTTTAGACTTGGAACTACCTGATCCCGAAGAAGCCTCTTTGTACTCCGGCCGCGTGCGCGCCCCAGCGACACCAACAAACCCAAATCAAGGCTCAAAAAGCCATATCTTAGATGAGAATTCAGTATGTCGGGATTTCCGACATACTGCCGAAGATGGTAAGGACCTTGCCTTTGTTGGTGTTTTAGCGCAGGCTGCGCGCCCCGGCGAAACCGACAAACCGTTGGCCAGCATATTTGGGACCGACTTTGGGGTAGCCACTACATCAGGATGACTTAAGGAATGTCAAAATGATCCTTATTGGTCATGCTGAGCGATAGCGAAGTACCTCGGTGGCAGCTGCTAACCCATTTCCTAGCCATGGCTAATTGTCCAAATTTCAAAGAAGGTTTGTGCCCAGCTATTGGGAGCAAATGAGGCCCATGGTGTCTTAGCGATGTTACACCAACAAACCTTTTGCCTGCATTTTTAGATCGCATTAGCGGTAGCCACAATTATCGCTCACGAGGGAGGAACACTACAAAAAGTGGTATGTCGGGATTTCCGACATACCACTTCTCATGGGTCAGACCACTCTGCTGTTTCAAGCGTATCCGCTTGGAACTCTTGGATCCCGAAGAAGCCTCCTGGCTTCCAGAAAGAGCCTGCACTACCCCACCTCACACATCATCATTCACCTCTACCCAATACCCGTTGGGGTCCTGAAAGTACACCTGCCGCTTGCCGTCTTTCCGCACAAAGACCTGATTGGGTACGTCCTTCCAATCTTCATACGGGATTTCTAAGGCCTCCAGGTGCGCCACCAAACCCTCAAAGTCGGCCGTAGACAGAGCAAAATGCACGGCTTTATTGGTTCGGATTTCAAAGTCAGGCCGAGGGATCAGATGGAGCTGTTTGCCCTCTCCTAGCGAGAGCCAACGGGTTTTGGAGGTAGAAGCGGTATTTGGAATTTCCTGCAGCTGAAATACCCGCTGATAGAAACCTATGGATTCGTCCACGTCCTTTACGGATAGGGCAATATGATTGAAGGTGAATGTGGGCATGGTATTGAAAGCGGAAATTCTTTTTAAAACCTTAAGGAAGACTAGTCTTTAGGGGAGTACTAGGTAAACTTCTAAAACTGAACCTATTTGGGTTTGAATTGAGAATAAAGCCTTCGAATCATAGCAACTAGTTCACCTTAACTTGGTAAACTGATTTCATTATTTCCTCTTGCAGTGTTATTAATAGAATTAGATACAATTTCTTCGACACTATCATTAAAAACCATCAATTGTTCCCTTTCAAGGAGAAGTTTTTCGTTGATAAAATTGTGTCTAATCTCAAATTCGTTAAAGATTTCACTCCACTTTTTAGCATATACTTTAATACGTCCTTCATCATTATATATCAATGAAGTTTCACCATGTAAGGTATTAGTTTTTATCATCCTTTCAATAAACCCAGTGGAGTCAAATTTTCTGCCAACCAAGAAGAATTTCCATGTCATATTGCCCTATCCGTAA
>JBCBHI010000559.1:0-4119 GCA_038525885.1 Bacteroidota bacterium | reverse complement strand
AGGTAAGCGTCGTCTTCGAGGGGCATCAGGCAAAGAGGGTTTTCAGTTCGGTAGCATCCTCGGGCTTCATGCGTTTGGCCAATATGAGCCGCAACTGACGGCGACGCAGGGCCCCTTCGTAGAGCTCTTTCTCGGCCTCCGTCTCGGGCAGTGCCTCTGGTACATCGATGGGCCGGCCCGTTTGGTCTACTGCCACAAAGGTGAAGAAGGCACTGTTGGTCTTTTTCTTGGTACCCGAGGGTATATCCTCCGCCCACACGTTGATGTGTACTTCCATGGAGGAGTTGAACGAGCGGGTCACTTGGGCTTCCAGGGTGACTACGTTGCCCAGGGCAATGCTCTCGCGGAAACTGATGTTGTCTGCTGAGGCCGTGACCACGATGCGATTGCAGTGGCGCTGCGCCGCAATGGCTGATACGATGTCCATCATGTGCATGAGCCGGCCACCCATTAGGTTGTTGAGCGTGTTGGTGTCGTTGGGTAGGACTAACTCGGTCATCGTTACCCGCGAATCAGATACTTTCTTTTTAATCTGGGCCATGGAAAATCTTTGCTGCGAAGATAACAGAAAGGTGGGGGATGCGGTTTCGGCTTCACCGAATAATAGCGAGCGGGAATTATCCAGTAGAATACCTTGTACTCTCACTCGGCTTTCCGGAGGATGCTCAACCTGCTAGCTTCTTTTTTGCCCATATACTTATTGCTTAGGGGGCGTATGCGGGCCTAGGTAAGGTCTCGGATTTACAAACCGCACTTCTACTATTTTGCCACGCTCACAGGTGTATATGGCCATGCCATGCAGTATCCTACCCCCGTCAAAACCCGTTATTTGCACTTCGTCAATGACTGTGTTCTTATGAACCATGCGTTGTATCAATTTGCAATGCAGCTCAGTGACAGCATTAAAAACGCCTGATAGGCTTTCCCGGATGGCATCTTTACCTACCATGAAGGGCGTTTCGTAGCCCATACGGTATTGCTTCACGGTATCCGCGTAGGGCTCCAAGTAAGCATCCATATCCCGAGCATTATAGCCGTTGAGTTGGCGCTGGACTAACACCTCCGGGCTATCTGGTAACAAGGTGTCGGTACTTATCAGCATCCCCGCCTTCACCACCAGGGTAGGCTGCTGCAAGGCGCTTAGGTCTTCCGCAGGATTCTGATCATACAAAACCAGATCCGCTCGTTTACCTTCGGCAATACTACCCCAACCTCCAGTTGCTCCCATCACTTCTGCAGGAATCAGGGTGCTGGCTTTCAGTATTTCCCAATTACTCATGCCTGCCTCTGACATGGATTGTAGTTCGGCAAAATAGGAGGAGGCATGTTGGGTGCCGATGATTCCTGCCCCGGTCCCGGTGGCAATCTTCACGCCTGCTTCTGCCAACTTTTTCAGGTTTTCCGTGTGCATCTTGCTTAGCTGTTCTCCACTACCGCCAGGGGCTTGGTACTGCTCCATCTGGCCGCGGTGGTTATCGACGGTGGTCGTGTCGCTCGCGTGCTTTAGGTCAAAAAGGGTACCTAAAATGAAGGGATTGGCCCATTGAAAATCCATTTCTGTAAGCCTATTCTGTTGACTAAATACCTCGGCTATTTTCTCACTTGCGATCAAGCTAGGGCATAGCACAACGTCATGTTCTAGCATCATCGTGATCAACTCATCGTCTACGGGCTCATCCAAGCTATGTATCAGATAGCCGGCTCCTGCTGTGATGGCCAGTTTGGCTGTTTCTAACTGGCGGGCATGAATCGCTAGCGGTAAACCATACTTGGCCGCTTCCTGAGCAACTGCCAGCAGGATAGGGAAGAGCCGTTTTGGATGGTCTCTGGGCCCCATGGTGTACCATACGGTAATGAAGTCAGGATTGTGAGGAAGTTGACGCTGCACCAAGGCAATAGCTTCTTGTGGCGTATGAATCTCGATGATAGGAGGGTCC
The DNA here is from genome assembly GCA_038525885.1 of Bacteroidota bacterium. GTDB lineage: Bacteria > Bacteroidota > Bacteroidia > Cytophagales > Cyclobacteriaceae > DMST01. The sequence continues at coordinate 2,182 of JBCBHI010000559.1, read as the reverse complement.
TCGGTCGGGAATGCCCGTGGTTGATGAGTACTGATCAATGGGCCCATGGTGTAGTAGGTTAGCATTCCTGGCTGATCGGATAGTTCCTCTCTAATTTCAAAGTTGGAGAAAGGCCCTCCCAGGTCCATTACAGTGGTTATGCCCAAGCGAATATACCGCTGAAAAAGGTCTTTTGCCTGCCCGCGGGTGTAGATTACCTCATTCGCATAGTCCCGTTCTTTTAGGGTAATGATGTCTGGTCTAGCATACAGTCCACCACTTTGAGATATATTGATGTTACTGTCAACCAATCCTGGCATCATGTATTTTCCTGCACCATCTACCCGAACTGCATCCGCATACCCTCGCAGGGGCCTGCGGCTTATTTGGGTGATGGTTGCTCCCTCTACCAGAATATGGGCGTTCTCTACTACCCTACTTTCTTCTACATCCAGGTAGCTTACGTTTTCAATGATGGTGGTTTGGGCCAGTACTACCCAAGGGAACATGAATCCCAAGACTAACCCATATTTTTTCATGGGGTGCGCTACCATTCTAACGAGGATAGGCATAATCCCTTTTTGCTGAAAACTAGTAATCATCAAACCCTATAGTTTGTGTGCTCTCTACTAATAATCAATGTAGTGCTTGGCTAAGATTACTCCTAGCATCATCATACGATTCAGCGGAAGCAGGGTAGATGATCTGAAGGTGGGAGCCTTCGGTTTGGGTAGGAGGTGTTCAAGTATTCGGAGCCAAAATCTTAGGCTCCTCCCACTTACCGGATGATGCTCAGGGTGCTGGTTTCTTTTTTGCCCGAACACTGATCGTCTAGCTCGAAATAGTAAATACCATCAGGAGCACCATGGCCATCCCATAGGTTCTGATAATTGGGGTCATGATGGATAGATTCGCCCCACCGGTTAAATACACGTAGCCCGACGCCCTGCAAATAATCGGGTAGTTGGAAGGTGTCGTTGGTGCCGTCTCCGTTAGGAGAGAAGGCGGTAGGAACAGGGTCACTAAATTCGTCAGGAAAGGTCACCGAGATCTCATCGGCCACCTCGCCACAGGTACCCGAAACTAGTACCCGGTAGGTGCCCGGCTCATGGGTGAGTATATCTGGGCCTAGCTCTCCATTGGACCATTCATACTGCAGCTGGTCTCCGGTGGCCTGGCTGCGTAGCTCGTACTGGGGGAATAGGCAATCCTGGTTGAGGCTCCCAACCAGATTTAGCTCTGTAGGGGGTAGGATGTCTATGTAGGTAGAATCTTGGTTTTGGCACTGGGACTGAGCCGTAGCTACGTACCATCCCGGTTGGTCGGCCATGAGGGTGGGGCCTATTTCTCCGTTATTCCAGGTGACGGATATTTCGGGGTCTTGTAGGGTAAGGACTACCTGATCACAGTCGGCTACGGTATCCTCGCTTAGCAGTTCTGGCGGTTCCACAGCGGGGCGGAATTCTTGCCTTCCGGCGAAGGGCTGGTGTTGGTTTTCTTGAAGCTGAATAGGCGTGGTGCTCCATAACTGACCACCATGTGAGCGGGTGTATACGGCTTGGGTTTGGGTGCTACGAATGGTGTAGGTTTCCAGGGTATCCCAAACAATGTAGGGGTAGAAGATGCCCCAATAAAAGTCCTCCGAACAGCTTTGATCTTCCTCGTCTTCAAACACCGTGTTGTTTCGGTAGAAGACTGGGAAAAGGCTGCTTGGGAAGGTCATGAGCAAGGTTTGGTCCTCTATCCGGGTGGTGATGACCTGATCACCCGCGCCATGGGTTCTAAATTCTACTTCGTCACCGAGCGGAGCCCCGGACCGTAGCTGAGAAGGGTTGCCCCGCACCCGCCAGCTTGGACCGCCTGCCAGGTTGGTTACCGTGTTGTCCGGTTCCACGGCATCCATGGTCCAATAGTGCAAGAGCGTAAGCTCTGTACCCTTCAGTTTGAGACAGAGGTTCATAATATGGGTCTCTTGGATACGCAAGCCGTCCCATATTTTCACATCATCTATGAGGCCATGGGTGGTATATTCCTGACCGAATAAATGTCCCTTGCCTATATAGGTTTTTCCGGCTGGGTGGGTACCCAAGGTGATGTTTTGGGGGAGGAAAATTTGTTCATTGATAATGCCGTCTACGAAGAAGGAAATGTGATCCACATTGAATTCGGCGGCAAGGTTTATCCAACGGTTTCGGGGTAGAGG
>JBCBHI010000558.1:0-4133 GCA_038525885.1 Bacteroidota bacterium | reverse complement strand
CCTGCTGATTCAGCACAAAAGCACCGGGGGCCTGCTGGTTCAACACGAAAGCACCGGGGGCTTGCTGATTTAATACATAGGCCCCAGGGAAGCCGTAGCCCATGCCACTATTGGACATAAACTGCTGCTGATTGTAGGAATACACATTATAGGTGTTGCCGCCAGAATTGCCTTGGGCATACAAGGCAAAGGCTCCCGAAGGCCAATTGTAGTTGGGGAATCTGTCTTGCAAAATCCTGATGACAACGTCTTGCAAGGCATCATTCATTTTCTGGAAATCACTGAAATCAATGACTCCCTTGGCCACTAGGGAAGCACGAATACTCACGCTGGTAGCTACTAGCTCTTCCCAGCTAAAGTTTATCCCGTTGTCCGTATAGGAGTTGAATTTATCTAGTGCTTCGGTAGCCTTCTCGTCTTTCTCGCCCAGTATATTGACGAGGGCTTCCCGCAAGGAGTGCTCAAATCGTATTAACGGATTTTGGTTGACATCATCAGCGTTTGATTTTTTCTTCTTTTCCTCGGACATGGTCTTGGTATATGTAAGGTCAAAGTTGATTTGGGTAGGACACTACCTCCTATGCCTGGGATTCGGTTGAGGCCTGAAAAACGCCCCAATTGTACCCCATAGGGCATTAAATTAACAATATTTTCCATCCGAAAACCTTTCCGCCTCGCTAATTGGGAGTCTTTTCTGTGAGTAGAATACAAGGACGAGACAAGTGGACCTGGCCCTGGGCTATTTGCCTAGTCTAGGATGCCTCTAGGGAGTAGACTCTAAACGCTCACGGGGTCTAGATGGAGGGAGTTAGAAGTGGTGATGGGGATGAGATGTGAGCTACTGGAAGTGAAGCAAAAACGGGGTCACTTGAATAGGTGTAGAGCTATTTTTTTGCGCAAGGGATGGAGGCTTTGTTTGAGCTCCTACCCCGGTACCCTGAGGCTCCGCAAGGCGGAGAGCCTATAAGGGTACCGGGGGAGAGCGAGTGCCGAGAGCCCGACCTCCGTTAGGCCTGAGGCCCACGTTGTGGGAGGTGCAGAAGGGCCAACGGAGGATGCGCCCAATGCTTGATTGGCTTAGGAACTGCATGAAAGGAAAAACCCTCAAGCCAAGGACTTGAGGGTTGAACGATTGCAATACGAAAACCTAAATGCTTATTCTTTCAGCAGGGGAAGGGTATACACTTGCCCTCCTTGTACTACCCGTACATGGTACAGGCCTGAGGCATACTTGCTGGCATCCAACACCAGGCGGTGCTGCCCGGTGGCCAAAGTACCTTCGAACACACGTTGCACTTGCTGCCCCATGGTGTTGAGTACATCCAAGGTGACCCACTGGGTGGAAGGCACCTCTAGGGCGAGGGTGGCTTGCTGACTAACGGGGTTGGGGTAGACCGCAAAATTCAGCGGTAGAGCTACCTGGAAGGCGTCTTCCTGCTCCTCCCCTCCCCTGGCTAAGGGCCCGTAACTGTCTAGGAAGGGGCGATAGTTGCTGCTGAACTCGAAGTTGTAAAACCTGTCCCAGTTGATGGACCAAGTCATGAGGCCCCGGAAACCTGGGTAGCCCGCAGGGTTCTGTAAGTTGTAGGTGGCCCCGGCAGGTTTGTTGCCCGTGATGAGGTAGTCTACGGCCGCTTGTACATCGGCCACGGAGGTGTAGCCGCTTCCGGCTGCCTGTGGACTGGCTGGCAGCCCAATGAGCACCTGGTCTTCGCGAAGTGGCTGGAAACGCTTACCCGCGGGACTGTTGATATCGAACCCTGCCAGCAGCATGTCTGCCATGGCCGCATGGAAGTTCACATTGGCCGAGGAGTAGCACTGGCCGTCTGGGGCGATCATACATCCGGTATTGTAGTGCTGCACGTGGATGAAGTCCATCTGACTGCGCAGGGCATGGATGAGGGGCAGGTAGGCCCCGGACCCCCCGCTGCCGTAGCTGCTAGCTCCCCCCTGCACGTAGAAGGTCTCGGGGGCCATGGTGAGCACAAAATTGCTACCTAAGCCGGACTGGGCAATGATGGACTGGGTGGCGCTGATAAGGTTGACCACGGAGGGGGTAGTTGGGTTCTCGTAGTCGTAGTCACCACTCTGCAAGGCCATGGAAGAGCCCTCAAAGTCGATGTCCATGCCGTCGAAACCGTATTCCTGAATAAGCCCTACGACAGAACTCACAAAGGCATCACGGTCGGCAGTGGTTTCCAGGATGACGGTACCGTTGGCACCGCCAATGGAGAGCACCACTTTCTTGCCAGCAGCTTGTAGGGCGGCTATGTCGTTCTTGAACTCCTGCTCACCCGTTGCGCCGGGGTATATGGCGTTGTCCAGCACGAAGTCGATGTTGGCGGTACTGCCAAAGGTGGGCTCACCGAAGCTAACGTTGATGTGGTCCCACTCTGGGGATACATCGCTGAGGCGAAGGGGGTTGGCTTGGTCCACACTGTTGTTGAGGAAGTTGTGCCAGTAGCCCACCAGTAGGCGATCACTAGTGCCAGAGCTGCGGGTGGTGGCGGAGGTAGAGTTGGAATACTCGGAATCTGCACTGGCTCCGGTAGCTCTGACCTGGTAGGTATAGGTGGTGGCTTCTGCCAGGCCGGTATCGGAATAGCTGCTGGCATTGGCGCTAAGGGTAGCAACTACTACGCCCCCGCGTTCTACTACGTATCCCGTTTCGTTGGTGGCATTGTCCGTCCAGCTTAGGTTGATCTGGCTAGTGCTAGTGGCCTGTGCCGAAAGGCCAGTAGGGGCAGCTACAAAATTAGGATCGCTGAGGGTGGCCCCGGAGGCTACATTGCTGCTACTCTCGGTAGCGCCTTGGTAGGCTACTACGGTGTAGCTGTAGCTGGTACCGGCATTCAACCCAGCGTCGGTGTAGCTAGTGCTGTTGGCAGCCAGTGAGGCCACTTCGGCACCGTCTCGTAGTACCTTGAAGCCCTGCTCATTGTCCGAATTGTCTACCCAACTGAGCGCAAGGGAGCTAGTAGTGGCCGACCCTACAGATAGGTTGGAAGGGGCATTTACGATCACTACTGGCCCACAAAGGCCTTCGTCTACCCACCAGCCAGAGGCCAGCGATACGGTGGAGTTGGGATACACGGAGTGGATGGTGGTTGTGGCCCGGTACTCGTTGCCCTGGTACTGCACCCGGTCTCCGCTAGAATATACTTGCGACAACACAAACTCTGGCAAATCACACCCTCCGGTATCGCTAGCATTTACGGTCACTACAATTTCGGCCGAAGTTGCGGTCTGTCCTGCGTCATCGGTGGCCACGGCGGTAAGGCTGTAGGTGCCTGGAGTGGCAGCATTCCAGCTGATGGAGTAAGGCGCGGTAGCATCGGTACCCAAAGAGGTTCCGTTGGCAAAGAATGCCACACTGGTCACAGCATTGTCATCGGTGGCATTGGCCGAGAGGGTGATGGTGCTTCCAGCGTCCAGGGTGGTACCGCTAGCAGGATTGGAAATGCTTACTGACGGGGGATTGTCTACATCTGGATTGTTGACTACCAGGGTAACGGTAGTAGAGGTGGCGGTGGCTCCGTCGTCATCGGTAGCCCGGGCGGTGAGACTGTAAGTACCCGCCGTAGCGGCAGCAAAGTCGACTGAATAGGGCGCGGTGGCATCGGTACCTATAGCCACACCATCTACCAAGAATTCTACGCTGGCTACGGTGCCGTCACTGTCCGAAGCAGTGGCAGTGATAGTAACAGATGCACCCAAATTTACCTGGGTATTGTTGGCAGGGGCCGAAAGGGCTACGGTAGGGGCGACATTGGGCACGGTACCATCGCAGCTGCCGGACAAAGTCCAATCTGCTGAGCCGGGTGCGGAGGTGGTCCAGGTATTGGCGCTATACTTGCTGGTGCCGAAAATCACTTCTGTACCCTGCGTATAGGCTTTGCCGGGCAGGTACTCGGGCAGGCCGCCGCAATAGCCGTCACAACGGCTGATTTGTTCCCAGGGGTCGGTAGTCTCCGGGTTGTTGTTTTGGGTCCAGTACTTGGCCCGGTACAGGCGGCCGTTGTACTGCACCTGGTCGCCTCCGTTGTACACTTGGGCGGCATCCCAGGCGTCTACTCCCACGCAAAGGCCTCCACCGACACTGTTGACGGTAACGGAAACGGCGGCTGAGGTAG
>JBCBHI010000557.1:0-4136 GCA_038525885.1 Bacteroidota bacterium | reverse complement strand
TTAACATTTCTCAAATCAACAAATCGGACTACCAAGGGGATATCAGTCGGAATTTCAACGAATACGGCTCCCAAGGCTGGGAGCTGATAAAGATGGAACCGGTAATCAAAGGCAGCCACTGGAATATGGGCAGTAGAACGGAGGGGTTCATTGCGGTATTTAAGAGACCTCTGTAGGAGTTAACAGGGAAGAGATAATAGTGGATGGGATTAGGGGCTAGTAGAGCGCAGGGCATTGCTTATACCTAAGGACTAAGCTGTCTCCTACTGTCACAATCGATTGCTGACCACGTACGAGTAGAATGTCTATTTTTCCGCCTTAATTTCCCCTAAAGGCATGGAAAAGACCATCTCTTTTTTGATTCAGAGTGCAGACCATAAGGGCATCATCGCCCGGGTGAGCGGATACTTCTACGAACTGGGGTTCAATATTTTGAGCTGCCAGCAGTTCACGGATACCCAGCAGGACGCCTACTTTATGCGGATCAGCCTGGATGGTAGTGACCTGCCCTTTAGCCGGGCAGAGCTAGAAGAACGCTTTGCTGCCGAGGCAGACACGATGGGACTTAGCTGGTCCGTAGACTACCATGACCGTCCCAAAAACGTAGCCCTGCTGGTGACCAAAGCCAGCCACTGCCTGTTTGATCTGCTGGAGCGCCAGCACGAAGGCAAACTGCGGTGTCACATCCCCCTGATCATTGGTAACCACCCTACGCTGGAGTACGTGGCCAACCAGTTCAAAATCCCTTTCTATTGCGTACCTGTGGAAGAGGACAAGCGTGCCCATGAAGGGGAGATTCTAAGTCTGCTGAAGAAGCACTACGTGGACCTGGTGGTGCTGGCTCGCTATATGCGCATCCTTTCGCCAGAGTTTATCGCAGAGTATCCGCACCGCATTATTAACATTCACCATGCCATGCTGCCCGCCTTCAAAGGAGCCAACCCTTACCGCAGGGCCTACGAGCGCGGAGTAAAGATGATTGGGGCTACGGCTCATTATGCTACGGATGACCTGGATGAGGGCCCGATCATTGAGCAGGACGTAATGCGGGTATCGCACGCCAGTATGCCCAAGCAACTGGCCCGGCTAGGCGAAGATGTAGAACGCAAGGTGCTCAGTACGGCGGTGAAATATCATCTGGAGCACCGGGTGATTGTGCACGGCATCCGCACGGTGGTATTTCCCGAGAGTAATGAGTGATGGAGGTTTCTCGCAGAGGCGCAGGGGGTGACGCAGAGAGCGCTGGGGTTTTGTTGGTGCCCCATAGGATTTGTTGGTGCCGCTTCGCTAAAACACCAACAAAGGCATAGTGAAATAAAGTAGCATGTTTGGAGAGTTCAAGGCGCTTGTTGGTGTCGCCGCGGCGCGTAGCCTGTGCTAAAACACCGAAAGTCGGACCTCAACGAATGTCGAACCTCCAACTTCGAATTTCCAACCTCGACCTTCGAACCTCCACCTTCGAACCTCCAATTTCCAGTGGTACTCACGGGCTCCCTTCACACAGGCCTCCCACAGCCGTAAGACCACGAAATTGAATCCAACCTCCAGCCTCGGCCTTCGAATCTGCCTATAAATCTGTAGCGATTGACGTAAAGTATACCTTCTGCATCAGGAAATCTCCCAATTGTGAAAAACCTTTGTGCAGGCGAAGCAGTCTCATAGATATTAGGTGTTATAACAACGAACTGAACATGTTAAAGTATGCGGGTTGGGTCGCTGCACTGGCGGGAGTAATGCACTCTGCGAGTGTGTACGGCGACCCCGTGCGGGACCAACATTCCATTACTATCTCACCAGCAACGGGGCCCATCGTTTTAGACGGTGTATTGGACGAAGAGGCCTGGCAACGAGCCCCGATTGTTTCAGATTTCCATCAGAATTTCCCTTCCGACCAAGGGCCTGCCGAAGGCAAAACCGAGGTACGGATGACCTATAGCGATGAGTTCCTGTACGTGGGTACGGTGTGCTATACTAACCCGGAGGAGGAATACGTGGTAACCTCCCTACGACGAGATTTCGGCTTTGGTAGCAACGATAATATTTGCATCTACATCGACCCTTTCAATGACCGGACCAACGGTTTCATGTTTGGCGTGAACCCCTGGGGGGTGCAGCGCGAAGGGCTGGTATCGGGGGGCAACGATGTATCTACCGACTGGGACAACAAGTGGTTTGTGAAGGTAACCCGGTTCAAAGACCACTGGGTGGCCGAGATGGCCATCCCTTTCCGCTCTATCCGGTATACACAGGACATCCGCGAGTGGAACTTGCAGTTTCTGCGGAATGACCTCAAAATTAACGAGCGTAGCTCCTGGGTACGCGTGCCGCAGGGTTATCGTTTCAGCTCGCTCGCCTTCACCGGGAAAATCTACTGGCAAGATGCCCCACCCAAGGCCGATGGCCGGGTGACGATCATCCCCTACCTATCGGGTGGGGCTACCCAAAACTTTGAGGCAGAGACTGACCCTGGCAAGGTGAACCTGACCGGGGGCATCGGTGCGGACGCCAAAATTGCGGTGACCTCCTCGCTCAACCTGGACCTGACGGTGAACCCAGATTTCTCTCAGGTGGAGGTAGACCGACAGGTAACTAACCTGGACCGCTTTGAGCTTTTCTTCCCCGAACGCCGGCAGTTCTTTATTGAGAACAGTGACTTGTTTGCGGAGAACGGCTTTAGCAGCATCCGGCCTTTCTACTCTCGCCGGATCGGCCTGAATGCCCCCGTCATTACCGGAGCACGCCTGAGTGGCAAACCCAACCAGAACTGGCGCGTGGGCCTGCTCAATGTACAAACCGGCCGGGTGCAAGAGGATAACACTCCGGCCAATAACTTTACGGTGGCTACCTTCCAGCGGCAAGTACTAGCCCGCTCGGTGCTGAGCGGCATCTTTGTCAACCAGCAGGCCACTTCGGACACCTACACCGATTCGTTGGGTGGCTGGCGCCCCCACAACCGCGTAGCGGGTCTTGACTTCAACTTACGCTCGGCGGACGATAGCTGGCGGGTAAAGACTTTCTACCATCACTCCTTCGACTCAGAAGCAGGCAGTGCTCAGGCCTTTGCGCATGGGGCTTTCATTGGGTACAACCACCGCAATTTCTTCATCGGTTGGAACCACGAGATAGTAGGCGACAACTACAATGCTGCTACGGGTTTTGTGCGCCGCCAGGGGTATCTGCGTTTTGAGCCCTTTGCCCGCATTAGCTTTTTCCCAGAAAGCGACATTGTGCAGCAGCACGGCCCCCGGTTCCGGTTTGATCAGTTTGCGGATGATCCTCTGCGGATTGATACCATTCTGGACCGCCGCTTGGGGGTGAGTTACCGGGTCAACTTTATGAATACCAGCGAGGTAGAGGCGGGCTACGACCGCACGTTTACGTTGCTGTTTGCTGACTTTGACCCCGCCCGAACGGGCAGCGATACGGTAGGGCAATTGCCTGCGGGTTCTTCCTATACGTACAACCGCTATTTCTTCCGGGGCCGAACGGACCGCCGAAACTGGTGGAATCTGAATGGCCGGGTGAACTGGGGACAGTATTTCAACGGTACTCGCCTGGAGGTGCAGGGTGGAGCCAATCTCCGTTTTCAGCCCTACGCCAACATAGGCCTGAATGTGAACTACAACCGCATCCGACTACCGGAGGGCTTTGCCAGTGTGGACTATTGGCTGGTGGCTCCGCGCCTGGACGTAACCTTCTCTGATCAGATTTTCTGGACCACCTTCCTGCAGTTCAACGGCCAGAACCAGAACATGGGGCTTAATACCCGGCTGCAGTGGCGTTATGCTCCGGTCTCGGATTTCTTCCTGGTCTATACGGATAACTACGACACCGGAGGCCCTGAATGGGTGCCTCGCCAGCGCGGCATTGTGGCGAAACTTACCTACTGGTTGAATATTTAGGGTTGGGGTAGAGGAATCGGTTTACGTCCTGAGGAAGCATTATTATAGTGTCGCCTCGGCTATTTCAGGTGTTGGCGGTGCTTTACTTAGGGGTTGCTGAAAAACGGATAAAACCTTCCACTTCAAGCACTTAGGGCAAAACCAAGGCTCTTCAGTGATTTAGACCCAAAAAGGAGATTTCGAAAGCCCCGGAAAATGGGGCTTTCTTTTTGGATGAAACTTCCTGATTAGCGG
>JBCBHI010000556.1:0-4149 GCA_038525885.1 Bacteroidota bacterium | reverse complement strand
TGCTACTTCCAAGATTTCCGAATCCGAGGATCTATTTCGGTTACGCACCATGGGTTTTCGGGGAGAAGCCTTAGCCTCCATTGCGGCGGTAGCTCAGGTAGAGCTAAAGACCCGTGCCCAGGAAGAGGAGCTTGGCACCTTAATTTGTATCGAGGGTTCTGAGATAAAGAAACAGGAAGCCTGTTCCGTACCCGTGGGTACCACACTGAGCATAAAAAACCTGTTTTTCAATGTGCCTGCCCGGCGAAACTTCCTCAAAAGTAACCCCGTTGAGCTTCGGCATGTAGTAGACGAGTTCACCCGTATTGCCCTGGCCCGGCCAGATATTGGTATGACAATGTTCCAAAATGACCTGGAACTGTTTCAGCTGAAACCTAGTAAGCTAAGCCAACGGATAGTGGGGATTTTCGGGGGCAACTATAAAGAGCAGCTGGCCGTGGTAGAGGAGGATACACCCTTGCTGCAAGTGCACGGCTACATTGGCAAACCGGAGTTCGCCAAACGAACCCGCGGAGAGCAGTTTTTTTTCGTCAACGGCCGGTTCATCAAAAGTAGCTACCTGAACCACGCCGTCATGAACGCCTATGACAATCTACTGTCAGAAGGCAGTTACCCGTTTTACGTCCTGTTTTTGCAGCTAGATCCTTCACACATAGATGTGAATGTTCATCCTACCAAAACAGAGATTAAGTTTGACGATGAGCGCACTATCTATGGGCTAATACAAGCGGCCATCAAACAGGCACTAGCCACCCACAATATCACCCCCTCTTTGGACTTTTCACTCGATGTGAATTTCCAGCAGGGATTTGGCGGACCGCCACCACCCGTTCAAGCCATTACCACTCCTTCATCCAGTTCTGCTGGCCAGCGGGAAGAACGCACCTACAGCTCTATGGGCAATGTGCCTCGTTTCCGGTCTGCAGAAGGGTGGGAAAAACTATATCCTGAGCCCAAGCTCCATTCCCAAAATCACGCGTCGGACCTGCCACCGGAACCGGTACCCCCAACCCCCACCGGGGGTAGAGTGGTTACTCTCCAAAGTGGAGCCAACCGCCGACCTGACGAAGGTGATACTTGGCAAGCCAGCCAAGGTACCAAACCCGCACCAGTACAATTGCACCTGCACTACATCATCACGCAAGTAAAAAGCGGTATGATGTTCATTGACCAACAAGCCGCTCACGAGCGAATCCTCTATGAGCGGTTCATGACTCAGCTGGATAAGCAGCGCGGCGCATGTCAGCAAATGCTCTTTCCTGAAACGCTGGCACTCAATGGTGGTGACTTTGCTCTGGTTATGGAGATGAAGGATGAAATTCGAGCCCTCGGGTTCGAATTTGGGGATTTCGGTCAAAACACCTTGGTGATCAATGGTTTCCCTGCTGATCTGCCTCATGGTGATGGCAAAAGGGCTTTGGAAGGCCTGCTGGAGCAGTTCAAGCAAAACCAGCAGGAGCTATCCCTGGATCGCCGGGAAAACCTGGCTCGTTCTATAGCCAAAAGGACCTCCCTCAAGGTAGGACAAGCTTTGTCTCAGGAGGAGATGAATCACCTTATCGATCAACTGTTTGCATGTTCGCAGCCTCAGTACGCACCCAACGGGCAGCGCACCTTTGCTATCTTTGATCTTCAAAAAATTGCTGGATTATTCTAAACACTTTTCATGTTTCCAAGACTTACCCCTGCTGTTCGTAGCATCCTGATTATCAATGTGGTGGTTTTCCTCCTGGCTTCCTTTTTGAGCCTGGATGAGGCACTAACCAATTTTGCTGCTTTAGCACCCTTATCCAGCAATGACTTCTTCCCTTCGCAGTTTCTCACCTACATGTTTCTGCATGGTAGTTTCCGACACCTGTTTGGCAACATGCTCATGCTATTCTTCTTTGGGTCTTGGGTAGAGCAAGTCTGGGGGCCCCAGCGCTTTATTATCTTCTACCTCATCTGTGGCTTGGGAGCGGGAGTGTTGTATGCTAGCATCAACTATGTGGAATACCAAGGCATGCGGCAAGAGTACGAGACCGTCCGCAATCACCCTACCCCTAGCGGTATCCTTGGTTTTATTGGTGAGTACGGAGACCCACGTGATGGCCAAGGCTATCAAATTTTAAATGAGTATGATCAATATCCTGAAGATCCGGTGGCTGAAAATAACGCCATCCGGTTGATGGATAGTTGGTTTGTTGCCCGCAAAAACTACGGTAGAATGTTGGGTGCCTCGGGAGCGGTGTTCGGAGTTTTGCTTGCCTTGGGCATGCTTTTCCCCAATCACACCGTTATGTTAATCATTCCCCCAATTCCCGTTAAGATCAAGTACTTAGTGGGATTTCTTGGGGTCGCAGAATATTTCGCTATTCTGAGGGCCACACCAGGTGACAATGTGGCGCACAATGCGCACTTGGCGGGAATGTTGATTGCATTTTTACTGATACGTTTTGGTAGTTTTAGAGGAAATAATAGTAGGTGATGAATAATAGAGCGGGGATATTGGATCAATTTAAGGATGCCTTTAGGCGCCCCAATAATGCATACATTCAGCTGATCTTAATTAATGTTGTCATTTTCTTGGCACTAGATGGCATACTGAGGATTACTCTCAGCTTAGCAGATCAGTACGAGATTTTTGACCAGTTCAAGAGTTGGTTTGTTTTGCCCGCCAACTTTGTAGACGAAGGCGGTGGTCCCTATCTACTACGCCAGCCCTGGACCCTGTTTACCTACATGTTCCTCCATGGCGGGCTCTGGCACCTTGCCAGCAACATGCTCTTCTTGTTCTTCTTTGGTAGACTGGTACAAGAATATCTCGGCAGCCATAAGGTTATTAGCCTCTATGTCTTGGGGGGCCTGGTTGGTGGTCTTTTGTTCCTGATATTGTACAATGTTGCTCCCGTATTTGAAGGCTCCAGAGCTTACCTGTTGGGAGCTTCCGCCGGGGTATTTGCCATTGTAGTGGGTGCTGCTACTTTGCTGCCCGACCACGCTTTCCATTTGATTCTCCTTGGCCCAGTCAAAATCAAGTACATCGCCGGGGTCTATGTGATTGTGTTCTTCTTCGGTCTGGTAGGCAGCAATGCCGGAGGTGATGCCGCCCACATTGGCGGAGCTTTGATGGGCTACCTGTACGTACGCCAGCTACAACAAGGCAAAGATTATGGCCTCTGGGTTATCAAAGTGATGGAATGGTTTCAACGCTTGTTCCGGCCGAAACCCAAAATTCGGGTCACCTACCGCAATCCTAATCCCTCTACCTCTCGGGGAACTCAAAAAGCAAAAGCTACCAAACGCACTGCCGCCTCTGCAGGAACCAGCAGTTCTCCCGGGTCCAACCGAACGGCTAAAAGTAGCCCCTCAGGAAGTACCATATCTCAGGATGAAATTGATGCGATACTAGACAAAATAGCGGATCATGGCTATGATAGCCTAAGTAAGGAGGAGAAACAGAAACTGTTCAATGCGAGCAATCAACGGTAGTTAGAATACCCCTACCTGTTTGGGAATTGCCTTGGATTTTTTTGGCCATATCAATGCCCATGTTCATTGCATAATGTGACTCCGGGGTTTACTGGGCCATTCCCAGTGGCTGAAAAGTTTCTACGAAGGCTTACTTCACTAGGCAGCAGCGTGGTATACCTTCCCTTTGCTAGTACCCTCCTTTAGCTTTCTCCGAGTCTACTCTGTTCCCGTTCATCCTTCGCCGGGTTCTGGTTGACGAAGTGCGTTCCCTGTTTTACACAGATATGCCGCTTTTTCGCTCGGGTTTCGATCATAGCATCTTGAGCCCCCTTTCCGCTATCAAATCCAACGTTTTCAGACATAACGCCGCACGCGTCACACAAATGGAAGGGGAGGTCTTAGTGGTCAGACGACTCGAAATCGTTTGACCACTGGCACTGCAATAGTCACATCACCAACCAATTATGCATTTCACCCTGGATAGCAGAGTAGGCTAAAGGCCTTGATTTTGTATGGCCCTAAGGTTTAGCTCAAGATCAAAAATATCTGAAGTCATGATGCAAAAGCACAAGGAAACGGTTGTTCCTTGTGCTTTTGCACTTATTTTAATCTGAGGACTGGGTAGGTGAAACGATTAGTGCACCTGTAATCAGTTAGTTATATAAAGTCTAAAATTTATGTGAAATTAAATTTTAG
>JBCBHI010000555.1:0-4151 GCA_038525885.1 Bacteroidota bacterium | reverse complement strand
GCCCACGGCATTGGCGGCGTTGCGAAGGGCGATTTTGAGATTGATTTGAAACATAGCAAATGAGTTTGACCTAATTTTTATGAAGGGCCGGACAATCCCCGGCCGGAAAAGAAGCAGCACCTCTCGGATAAATCGCCAGTGGGCCTTGGCCCGCCCTTGGCGCTGGAGACGCAGCTGATATCGTTCGTGCAAATCTCCTTCTATGTCCTCCAGAATATCCGGGCGGCAAAACCACCGGAACAGGCGCATCCAGAAATGCGGTGGGGGAGTGAAGGAAGGTTCTACGTTTTGTGGCAAGGAGTAAGGTTTTGAATGGGTTATTCGTCCTGCAGGGCATGTACAGGATTCATTCTGGCAGCCCTAAGGGATTGCATACCTACCACCGCCCAAGTAACGCCCAAGGCCAGGAGCCCTATCCCTAGAAACAGTGCCCAGGGCAACTGGGTATGGAAGGCGTAGTTGGCTAGCCAGCGCTCTGCCAGCAAGTAGCCGGTGGGCAAGGCGATGATGAGGGCAGCCCCTACTAGCAGCGTAAATTCCCGGTTGATCAGTACCAGGATCTGCCATATCTCGCCTCCCAGTACCTTGCGCACGCCAATCTCCTTGCGCCTGCGGTCGGTAGTAAAGGCCACCAGCCCTACCAATCCCAAGCAGGAGATAAGCCCCGCCAGGATGGCAAATACCAGGGATAACTCCGCCACTTGCTGTTCGGTACGGTATTGCTGCTCAAAGGCTTCATCCACGAAATCGTAGACGAAGGTGTACTCAGGGTTGATTTTGTGATAAAGTTCCTCCAAATCCGCAATGGCCGAGACCGCCTGTTCAGGATCTATGCGGGCCAGTATGAACGTACCCGCGTTGGGAAAAGAAAAGTAGACCGCAGGTTTTATCTCCTCATGTACCGTTTCAAAGTGGTAGTTCTTCACCACCCCCACGATCTCGTATTCCTCTCCCCAGGTAATAGTTTTGCCTATGGGGTCCGCGTAGGCCTCTCCCATCAGCTCAATAGCCTTTTCGTTGAAAATCAAGGCCGTGGAATCAGCCGGGCGCGCCACATCGAACCCACGTCCGGCGACAAAATCCAATTCCATGGTTTCAAACAGCCGGTAGTCTATCCAGCTCATCTGAAAGGGAGTGCGATCGTCAGGATCTTTTCCTTCCCAATTCAAAAAAGTGGTGCTAGGGCCTGTTTCCATCATGCTGCTGCTGGTAGAGGACGCGGATAACACTCCGGGCAACCGGTTGGCTTCGTCCAGAAAAACGCCTAGCTCCTGGTGCAAGGCGCCATCTACATCTATGCGAAGCAAGAAGTCCTGATTGTACCCCAGGTGCATATCCCGGGTATATTGCACCTGCCGGTATATTACCGTGACGGCTACAAGTAGCAGAATGGACACCGCAAACTGGAACACCACCAGGCCTTTGCGAGCCCAGGCATCGCCTGTAGATTGGCTCTGGGAGCCCTTCAGCACCTTGATGGGTTGGAATTTGGAAAGGTATAAAGCGGGATAGCTCCCCGCTAACAGCCCAGCCAGCAGCGTGGCTCCCAACACCCCACGCCACAGTTCCCAGTTAGCTGTAAGCAACAGTTGCTTTTGAGTGATCCGGTTGAACTCGGGCATGAGCAAGCCAACCAGCAGCACGGCCAATCCCATGGATATGGCGGCAATCAGTAAGGACTCCGTGATCTGCTGTACTATGAGGGTAGCCCTGCCAGCGCCCATCGTTTTCCTCACCCCTACTTCCTTTACTCTGCGAGAAGCCCGGGCCGTGGCCAGATTCATAAAGTTGATACAGGCCAAGATCATGATAAACAAGGCCACAAAGGAGAAAAGGCGCACGTAGGTGATGCGTCCTCCCGTCTGTACGCCGTTCACAAACAGGCCCTGCAAGTACAAACTAGGGTAGGCCACCATGCCTAACCAGTGGGAAGCATCCTCGGTGTGTTTTTCCATCACCGGACGCAGCAATTCATTCACATGCCCGATGGAAACCCCTTCGCGAAGGCGTGCATAACAGAGAGGGGCGCCATTCCACCAGTTGGTCAGGTGTCGGCCCTGGTTATCAATATAATGGTCAAAGGAAACGGCGAATTGAAAATCTTCAGAATAGGCTCCCTTATTATCCTTCATGATGCCCGTAACCACCATGTCTTGCCAGCCATCCAGCTCCCACCGCAAGGGCATGCCGAGAGCCTCTTCCGGACGATAGAGCCCCGGAAAAAGGGTTTTTGCCAGCGATTCCGAGAGGACAATTTCCCCACGCTGGGTGAGGGCTTTGGCCGGATCACCGGCCAAAAACGGGTAATCCAACAAGGTGAAGAAAGTAGGTTCCACCATTTGCCCGGACACCTTCACCTTGGTTCCGTTGGCATCTAGCAACATTTCCTCCCACACCCCGGAGCTCATAGCTATGGTTTCCAGCTGCGGCACTTCCTCCCGCAAGTAATCTCTGAGGGGAAGCGGTAGCCACTCGTTGGTGTGAACCCCGTCAGGCTGTTCAGTATACTGCATCACTTGATATAGCCGGTCACCATGGGTAAATCCTTGATCTACCTTCCTTTCGTCCTGCACCCATAAATAGATGAACAGGACACTGGCCAATCCGCTGGAGAGCCCAATTAGGTTAATCAGGAAAGTACGTTGATACCGCCTAATGTTGCGGAGGGCAATTTTCAGATTGAATCGTAACATAGCGTATGAGTTTGACCTGGTTTTGAATAGGGGCCGAACGATGCCCGGCCGGAATAGTAGCAGCACCTCGTGGATGAACCGCCAGTGGGCGTTGGCCCGCCCTTGGCGCTGTAGATGCAGCTGAAAACGTTCATGAAGATCTCCTTCAATATCCTCCACCAATTCCGGGCGGCAGAACCACCGAAACAGGCGGGTCCAAAGGCGAGGCGGAGGAGTGATGGGTGAATCCATTTAGGAAGGAGAAGGTCTATTTTATATCAATTATTCATCCTGCAAGGCTGATACAGGGTTCATGCGGGCAGCCCTCAACGATTGCACACCTACCACCGCCCAAGTGAGGCCCAGAGAGAGGAGCCCTACTATGAGAAACAGCATCCAGGGTAAGTTCGCATGAAAGGCATACCCGGCCAGCCACCAGTCTGCCATCAGGTAGCTCACGGGCAAGGCAATCAACAAGGCGGCTCCCACCAGCAGGGTGAACTCACGGTTGATGAGCACCAGTATTTGCCATACCTCACTACCCAGCACTTTGCGCACGCCAATCTCTTTGCGTCGGCGGTCGGTAGTAAAGGCTACCAAACCCACCAGGCCCAGGCAGGAAATAAGCCCTGCTAGCACCGCAAATACCCCCGACAGCTCTGCTACTTGCTGTTCCGTACGGTATTGCCGCTCAAAGGCATCGTCCATAAAGTCGTAGAGGAAGGTATACCCCGGGTTGAACTGGTGGTAAAGAGTTTCCAGTTCTGCCAGGGCCGTTTCCGAATTGCTCGGTTCTATCCGCACCATGAGGTAGTTGGCGTTCTCGGGCATTAGCAGAAACGCGGCAGGCTTGTAGTCCTCATGCACGGTTTCGAAATGGAAGTTTTTGACTACGCCAATGATCTCGCGCTCTTCCCCACCCCACCATTTCATGGTTTTACCAATAGGGTCGTCGTAGGCCTCACCCATTACAGCCAGAGCACGCTGGTTGAGAACTAGCCTACTGGCATCGCCGGGGCGTTGTACGTCAAAACCACGACCCGCCGCAAATTCCAACTCCATCGTCTGGAAGATGCGGTGATCTACACAGTACAGCTCAAAGGGGATACGGTCGTCGGGGGCTTTGCCAGTCCACCCTATACCTGTGGTGGACATGTTTTGCCCCAACATGTTGCTAGACGTAACCGATGCAGCCTGCACACCGGGTAATTTCACGGCTTCCTCAATGAACACATCGATTTTTTCCGTGAGAGCTCCATCCAAATCCATTCGGATGAGGAATTCTTGATTGTAGCCCAAGTGCATGGTGCGTGTGTATTGCACCTGGCGGTACACTACGTTCACGGCTACCAGTAATAGGATAGATACGGCAAACTGGAAAACCACCAGCCCGCGCCTGATCCAGGTATCGCCAGTAGATTGGCTTTGTACCTCTCCAAGTTCCAGCCTATAAAAGTGCTGAAGGGTGGTCTAAGCCAA
>JBCBHI010000554.1:0-4152 GCA_038525885.1 Bacteroidota bacterium | reverse complement strand
CTATTCATAAGAACACTTCCTATGTTTTCTGTGCCGGTCCACCAGTATGTGCAAGTTGCTGTACATATAGCCAAACAAAGGTGCCTTAGCCAGGCTCTTTTTGCCAATAAACACAAAGTAGGGAGGGGCGAGGCCCATCAGTACGATGTCTAGCCAAGAAAAGTGGTTGGCACAGAAAACATAGGAAGTGTTCTTATGAATAGGCGCCCGAAACTCACGTTTTACGGGTATGCCTACCAGAAACAGAAATACTTCTGCCCAAATCCGGTTAAGCGCATGGGTATACTTGTGCCAGCTTTTTCGTTGTATAAACAGAATGAAAAAGGGCAGGAGCGCCAAGAAAACCAGCGCAAACATGGAGAACCCATAAACGGAATAGAGTTTCTGCCGCAGTTTCATGGCGGCAAAAGTAGGAAAATCATTTCAAGGGATGGGAAGTGATATCCAAAGATGGAGGTTCTAGGTTCCGTATTGCTCTTTTATCCCAATCCTCAATTGCTCGGTTCTACCCAAATGCCAAAGGAGTCTATGCCTGCCGTGGCCTCCGAACGGTTGCGCTGTTCAAACTGGAAAACGTAGGTCCCTGCCTCCGGGAACTGATAACCCTTTACCCCCCGTACATTACGGGTAATGAGTGAGCCTAGCCCGGAGCCGAAGGGCTCCCCGGATTTAGGATCAAAAAGCAGAACATTTTGCAGCTCAGATTTTAATAGGCCGCCTGTGGTATCAGCCAGTCTTAACTGCACATACAAGTTTTGAAAAGGGTAATCTTGCGTATGGCGCACGCTGTAAAATATGTCGTAAGCCTGGCTGGCATCAGAGATTTCTACCGAGAACTCGGGTAGGGTTTCTTCTAGCCAAACCTGGTCTTCAAAATCATATTTCTCCTGAAACAATTTGTTGGAGTTGCAGCCTGTGGCAATCATGCCCATGGCACACACGAACAAGAGCTTACGCATCATTTTTAGGTCCGGAATCTTTGTTGGGGTTGTTTCCTCCTCCACCTCCGCGGCGGCGGTTATTCGGGCGGCGACGACGCGGCTTGCCTTCACCACCACCAGCACCCTTGGCTCCATCGCCTTTAGGTTTTTGTGGTGACTTGGCCGCCGGTTTGTTTTCACCCTTATTCTGTACGTCCTGTTTGGGCTTTGTATTGCCCTCCCCTCTATTTCCTCGGTTCCTATTTCGGTTCCTGTTCCTTTTGGGCTTGTTCTCGCCAGTTTTGGCCTCCCCTTCGCGAGACCCACTGGCTTTTCTTTGGCCATCGTTGGCCGCCGAATTCGCTTGCCCTTTGGCGCCCTCTTGGTTCCGTTTCCGGTTCTTCTTTTTCTTCTTAGCCTGCTGTTGCGAACGCTTTTTGAGGCGTTTGTCCAGCGATTCCAAGTCGCTGTTGATAGAATCTAAGGAAGGAACTACAATCTCGTTGTCTTGCAGGGTGGCAGGTTTCTCACCACGCTCGTTCATGGCCTGAATCTCCACTACACGCTCTGTAGAGATAGGGTGCCAGGTGTTTTCGTCACCGAAACCAAACCACATGATTTTGCGGAAGATGTCCGTCTTCTGCAGTTTGGCGTCTCCCTTCTCCGTTTGCAGGGGGCGCTGCACCGCGGGTATACCCTCCAGGGCATCCATATAGGTCTCTAGCTCATAGTTGAGGCAGCATTTGAGCCGACCGCATTGCCCGCTTAGCTTGCTGGGATTCAAGGACAGGTTTTGGTACCGGGCTGCTGCGGTAGATACGCTCTTGAACTCCGAGAGCCAGGTAGAACAGCACAACTCGCGTCCGCAAGATCCTATGCCGCCCAAGCGGCCAGCCTCTTGACGCAGGCTGATCTGGCGCATCTCCACGCGTATTTTAAACTCCGAGGCCAGCACCTTAATCAGCTCACGGAAATCGACCCGGTCGTCTGCTGAGTAGAAGAAAGTGGCTTTGGTGTTGTCCGCCTGATACTCAATGTCTGTGAGCTTCATCTCCAGGCCCAAGTCGCGAATGATTTCGCGGGTGCGGTACAGGGTGGGCATCTCCCGGTTACGGACCATGTCGTATTTCTCCATGTCCTTCTGGGAGGCAATCCGGTATATACTCCGAACCTGATTGTCGTCTTCTACCTTCTTTTTCTTCAGTTGTAGCCGTACCAGCTCACCTTGCAGGGATACAAATCCCATGTGGTGCCCATTGGGTACATCTACCACCACGGGGTCGCCCGTGGTCAAGTCAAGTCCATTGCTGTTACGGAAGAAATCCTTTCGGCCACTCTTAAAACGTACTTCTACTACATCGTACTTCTGGGCCACGGCCGTCTCCATATCTGACAGCCAATCAAAAACATTCAGCTTGTTGCAGCCTCCAGAGGCACACCCGCCCCCACTACTGCAACCCAGCACTTCGCCTGAGCCCGTGCTGCAGGTAGAACATCCCGACATCTCGTTCCAATCTAAATCTATACATGCGGAGGCTCACAAACCAGGTACTAGTTCCAGGAGAACATTCCCACGTGTTCGGAGGCGCATCCGTTACACATTCCGTATTCGGAATAGCCACTAAAGTATGAAAATTCCGTGGGGAAACCACCCAATAAGGAGCGGCGGCCTTGGGCTCTCAGTAAAATATCGGCATCCCGCTTTTTACGCGAAGGGCACCAAGAAAATCGGGTGAGTTTCATGGAGCTTTCCTTAGGTGAAAAGAACAGCGAAGTGGGTAGAGACTTTCTCTATCCGGTAGGGTTTCAAGGGATGGTTAAATTCAAAAAAATCGACCTAGGTGCCCGTATTATTCTAAAACCCAAACTCCGCTTTCTCCGCTCTTACCAGCTCACCCCAGGCAGCATTTACATCGATGAGGGGGACTGATTTGCCATAAATGTACCCCGGGTCGCGGGCATATTCATGGTGGTTGCTGTCTACAAAAACAAAGTTTTCGAAGAAGTCCGAAGAGGTTTGCCAGTTGTCGTCTATCTGTATCTGGTTACTGTAGGGGAACTCCTCAGGGATCCACATGATAAAGCTGGCCGAAAAGCTATGGGCTTCCGGCAAGTCATACTGCTCGCGGTAGAAGTTGATGGCTCCGGCATGGCCGTAGCTGCCGCCGTATAGGTGCGTTTTAGCTTGCTCTTCCGGGGGTAGGGTATGGTAGTACTCGGCTACGTGTTGCACCATTTCTTCCCAGCCGTGCATGTCAGCGTAGTCTTGGCGCAGATCCCGTACTTCCCCATCTTCCCACCGGAAGGGGCCCTCGAGCCCAATTTCATCGCGCACGTATTGCCCGTATTTCACCATGCTATCCAGTGGCAGAATGGGAATAGCCAAGGGCAGAAGCGGGATGGTGAACAGGGCCAGCGTACCCCCTAGTACCATAGACTTTTTGGATTGCTTAAGCCAATGGTCCCAGGTTAAGGCTCCCAGCACAAACAGGGAAGTGTAGGCTCCCGCCAGATAATAGGATTTGCCACTCAAAAAGAGCAAAAGCCCCAAAGTGATCAGGTAGGCTAAAGATATCCAGCGGTAAGGTCTGAGGGTAGGGACTATCCAGGTGCCAATGAGACCCGCTAGCCAGATCCAAACGAAGCCCCCCTGGCTAAATAGTTGCGAGGTGAGAAAATTGATGGGTTTTACGTTGACGAGCTGTTCTTCCCGCAGCGTTTCCATATGTGCCAGCAAGGGCCAGTGGTGGTTGATCTGCCAGAACAGGTTGGGCAAGAACATCAGCAAGGCAATGCCCACCGCCAGGTAAGGGTGCCGGGTAGCCAGCCACTTTCGGTTGGCGGGCCAAAGCAAGGAAGCGGCCAGGCCAACCATCCAGAAAGCCACCGAGTACTTGGTAAGCAGAGCCAGGCCGGCCACAATCCCTATCCCGTACCAGTACTTGGCATCTTGGGTTTGATACAGCCGCACAAACAGGTAGGTCAGTGCCAGCCAGCCTAGCTGGTTGAAGGATACGGGTTGGAAGAGGGTATTGCTGCCTAATAGGGCAGGTGAGAAGAGAAGGGCTATACCTGCCAGCACCTGGCTTGGGAAGGAACCTCCCAAGTGTTTCACCAGGCGGACCACCAGGAAAATACTCATGCAACCTGCCAGAGCGGGAAGCAAACGTACCGTAAATGTGGTTTTCCCCAGGATGATGGCCACCTTGGCTAACCAGGCAATCATGGGCGG
>JBCBHI010000553.1:0-4155 GCA_038525885.1 Bacteroidota bacterium | reverse complement strand
TCCTGCTTCAAAAGCAACACGATTAGCCAACAGATACCAACAATGGCTCGATTTAGCAGAATTGATGTGGCGCTCACCATGCGCCAAACGGGTATTGTGCCCGTATTTTACCATGCCGACCCAGAAGTATGCCGTCAGGTTCTGATGGCCTGTTACCGGGGTGGGGCACGGGTATTTGAATTTACCAACCGGGGCGACTATGCCCACGAGGCCTTTGCAGAGCTCAATCGCTTTTGTGCAGCCGAAGCCCCCGAGATGATCTTGGGCATTGGGTCCATTCTGGATGCACCCACCGCAGCCCTCTACATGCAACTAGGGGCCAACTTTATTGTGTCCCCCATCCTCAACCCCGAAGTGGCCAAAGTATGTAATCGCAGAAAGGTGGCTTGGTCCCCCGGATGTGGCTCTGTATCAGAGATCTCGCAAGCCGAAGAGTTGGGGGCTGAGGTCGTAAAAATATTCCCTGGAGCCCCCGTTGGCGGTCCTTCTTTTGTGAAGGGTGTACTAGGTCCGATGCCATGGAGCAGTATCATGCCAACTGGGGGCGTTACTCCTACCGAGGACAATCTTAAATCCTGGTTCCAGGCAGGCGTTCACTGCGTGGGCTTGGGCTCACAGTTGCTCACCAAGGAGATCATTCAAAACGAAGACTGGTTTCAGCTGGAAAGCCTGGTGAAACAGTCCATTGAATGGGCCCAGCAATACAGGAAGTAATCTAAGAGATTCAGGTATTACAGTAGTAGTTTAATCAATAGATGATAGCATACTAAGAAGCCTCGTTTTGCGGGGCTTTTTAGTTTTTGGTTTTCAGATAATGGTGATTGGATTCTGCGCTTCAACACCTATCAGGGCGAGAGCAGGTCATTCTTTTTGTTCACGAAAGCCCTAAAGAGTGCCAAGAATAGCTACACGGGAAATGCAGCTAAATTCCCTACCTTCCGCCCATGAAACTGCTAGGCAATCTCATCTGGTTCATCTTTGGGGGCGTGTTCATCGCCATTGAGTACATCATCGCCAGCTTTTTGATGATGATTACCATTGTAGGTATCCCTTTTGGCATCCAAAATCTAAAACTTGCTGCCGTAGCCCTCTGGCCCTTCGGCAAAAAGATTCAGAGTAAGCCTGCAGGTGCTGAAGGACTGCTGTACCTCCTGATGAATATTTTGTGGCTGTTGCTGGGAGGAGTCTGGATAGCCCTCACCCACATAGGCTTCGGCGTCGTTTTCTATATCACCATCATTGGGATTCCTTTTGGCAACCAGCACTTCAAGCTGGCTTGGCTGGCTTTGTTTCCCTTCGGGAAAGAGATCGTATAGCAAAGAACCCCACCGCACCGAATAGCATCAGGTAGGGGAGGAGAGGGAGTAGGAACCGGCCGTCCCAATTCTCTGTAGTTAGGGCTACTACCCCCGCTTGTGCTGCTATGAACATCAGCATAAAATACGTGAGCGCCTCCCTGCGCTTATACCAAATGCCCCGCAGTGCCACCAGGTATATCGGATAAAGGTACAGGGCAATGAAAAGGTTGTGGTACCACGTGTAGTAGGGCTTTATATGACCAAAAAGCAGCCCCAGCTTGATGACAGCCAGCTTCATGATATGCGCGCCGTTCCACCCAAATAGTTGCCCCCAGCCTTGTGGTGCCCCTGCATCGGGCTCATGAAAGCTGCTGGGAGGTGCCAAGCCCAAGCTTATGTGCGGATAGATGATCTCGGACTCACGATAGGAGTCCAGCCGGGTTTCAAACAAATAATCCGAGGGGGCAAGGTAATGCGTAATGATCCAAAGGCCTGCCATCAGGGAAACTACTAGAAAGCCGAGGGTTGGGAGCCAGTTTTTTTGCCATTGCACTAGCCTCACCAGTACCATAGTCCACAAACCTAGGGCAATCGCCATTCCCATGGGGCGAAACATCATGACGATACCTACTCCTAGCACCC
Source organism: Bacteroidota bacterium (assembly GCA_038525885.1). Taxonomy (GTDB): domain Bacteria; phylum Bacteroidota; class Bacteroidia; order Cytophagales; family Cyclobacteriaceae; genus DMST01. The sequence goes on along the minus strand of JBCBHI010000553.1, from coordinate 2,215 downwards.
AGGCGACTGCCTGTGGCCAGCGTTTTATCCGGTAGAAACCCCAGAGTAGCCCAATACCTCCGTAGGTAAACAAGGCGTCCGTGTATACGATGAAATTCCACTCTGCGAACTTGGGCCAAGCCACAAAAAGTGCCGCCGCCAGCCAGCCTACGCGTGCATCACTAGCCCAGCGTTTTCCTAGATCAAACAGGGCCAGGGCTGCCAGGCCTGAGGCAAGCACCTGCCCCAAAACCGCTAAGGTATAGCCTCCCTTTACCCAAAAGCAGAAAGCCAAATAAGCAGCATAGCTGGTGTAAAGCAAGTCCCAACCCACAGGCCAATGCCCCTGTAGAATTCCTTCGGCCATTCGCATGTACCGCTGCGTATCTACCGATACCATAACCCCTTGGGTAAGGGCCATTACCAACTGCCAGGCTGCCCAAAGACCGACTAGTCCCCATCGCAACCGAACGGAAGAAAGCCAAGTAACTACTCTGGATGGGAGGTCCGTCAAAACCATAGCGGAAGAAAGGCATTACCCACCCCGAGAGCAAACCTATTCTTCCCCTTCACCCCAGAAGCGCCCAAAACAATGACCCCAGGGACTAGGGCAGTCTTCCCGCTTCTGAATTCTGAATTCTGTATTCTCCCTTCTATTCCTCCGCAAAAGGATCCGAGAATTTTTCATCCTCCAACAGCACCGGGTCCGTCAGCGTCTCCAGAAAGGCTACTAAGGCTGCGCGTTCGCGCTGGTCTAGGTTGAGCCGACGGGGGCGCCCGTTTTGTTCCAACTGGTTATCCAGATTGGGGTGCGGTTGCACGCCGCTATCGTAGTGATTCACTACCTGAGCCAGCGTGCTGAAGCGGCCGTCGTGCATGTAGGGAGCAGTAAGCGCCACATTTCGGAGGCTGGGGACCTTGAATCGTCCGTTATCATCAGCATCTCCAGTTACCGCACCCAGCCCTTGGTCCGCGTATACTATGTCCAAGCCAATGTTGCGTGGGCGATCCATGATAAACAGATCCGTATCGTGGCAATTGTCGCAGCGGCCACGGCCAAAAAAGATCGCTTTCCCCAGGTTTTGCTCTTGGGTGAAATTGGGGAAAGGCTGGTTGGAGCGCTGTACTTGGGCCCGGCCCACATCATAAGGGGCCTGGTAACTCACAATGCTCCTGACAAATTGGGACAGCGCATCCGCAATGCGGGCCGTGGTAATGTCGGTACTGCCATAGGCTCGCTCAAAGAGCATAGGGTAGCTAGCTTCTGTTTCTAACCGTTCTACCAACTCGGATAGACTTAGGCCCATTTCTACTCCATCTTGAATCGGCATCAACACCTGCTCCTCCAGATCATCGGCTCGTTCATCCCAGAAAAAATGCCCACGCTCATAATACCGGGCATTGCTCAGCCCCATGGAATTACGGCCAGTAAGGCCTCCTTCAAATCCGATACTAAACCGAAGCGGATCTGAGAATCCTGCCTCTTGCTGATGGCAAGAAGCACACGATATAGTGCGGTTCTGTGATAGCTCTGTGTCGTAAAACAACGCTCTGCCCAAGGTAGCCCCCCAGTCCGTGATCGGGGCGTTGTCTCCGTTGTCCGCCTCGCGCACGTCATTCGTGTTGAAATGCCTCGGCAGGGTGTAGTCCGAATAGTTGAAGGGGGCAGGAGGTATATTAAGCCCCTCTTGCTCTAGGATCAATACTTCTTCCTGTTCCAAACCTTCCACCACCGGGGTACATGCCGTGCCCAGTAGTAGTAATCCAATCATGTTTCTCCTTTTCATATAAATATGGTTGTTGCGCCGGGGGCTAAGCCCATGACACCTGTTTGCCCTACCAACGCGGCGGTAGAAAGGAGGAAACACCCGGTAGGTTATTGTGGTAGTGTAAGAAATAGGAAAGGTTAAGAGCTTGAAAAGCTCTTTTGCGATGATACAGCAGGATTGAGAGAAGATACTAGACCCAAATTGAATGTGAGGTTTATACCCTTAGTGGTAAATTACTATGTGGGACAATAGGGGGACACTCCAGAAGTGGCCATTTAGATACAGAATTGGTGAGCCACAACAATGTCTGGTGCCTGCTTGCAGAACCAATCAGAATTGTATTTTTGAATTATGATCCATCTCATCACCCATAAAATGGAGGCCTTACAGCAAATTTGCCAAAGCCACCACGTAAAGACCCTCCATTTGTTTGGGTCTGCCACTTCACTGGAGTTTGATGAGCAAAC
>JBCBHI010000552.1:0-4158 GCA_038525885.1 Bacteroidota bacterium | reverse complement strand
ATCTATTACGAAGTCCAAGAGCAAACCATCTACCTGGTTTATTTACATCAAAACCGAATGGATTGGGATAAATTAGAATAGAGCGGTTATACCCCATTAATAAATTTCTAAATATCTAGTTTAAGAATTCATTTTTCATACTCTCGCCGTTGTTGTCGTTCGGGATCCCGATGTTTAAGGTCCGGTAGGACCGACACCAACAACTCTCCTAACCAAGTAACAACAGGGCTACCTAGAGACCGATTCTGGAGGAAGTTGGCAAGTTTTCCTGATTTGACTGTATTTTGAAATGAAGGCCTAGATCGGTATATTATAATCACTTTTAACTTAAAATTCTCAAGAAAATGAAAAAGCAAAGCAAGTGCATCGAATGGCAATCCGCTAATCAGTTCCAGTCCGTTGACATGGCAAAAATCACAGGTGGAGAATACACAGCAACGGATGATCTCTGGGAGTGGAGAAAGAACATTGAAGATGGAAAAATTGACCGAAGGTCCGGATCTATCGTTTTTTAAATTCAACTAAACGAAGCCAGTTTTTTAACTGGCTTTTTCATTTGCCCTCAACAGGTGGCTTGTTTTGAATCATCAAGAGTTCTGGGGCTCTCGTCGATGTCGAGGCCTGATTATTGGTGTTTTGGGAGGGGGTTTTCCAGGCCGAGAAGCCCTTTCATCCTGGCGAGTTTGTACGGATGCGGTGCATCCGGGAAGTCAGGAGACTTCCACAATTTTGGTCACAAGACTGTAGTCTTGCGACAGTGTAAGTGATAAAATAATCACAAAAAAGCCACAGACTCAGGTGAAGTCCGTGGCTAAGGTAGTTAAGGCATTAAATTCTGTGGGCAGTCATGGGCTGCGCCACCACTATCAGATACTAAGCAAACTTCAGTTTTTCATCCTTGTCCCAAATACCCCAATAGGCACCAACATCGCCCTCGGCACCTACCTTCCAGGATTCATCAAAGGAGGAGAAATAGAAGATCTCAATTCCTTCTTCCTGTGACCACTTCTGGGTATTGATGAAGTACTTCATGGCGTTCTCGGTAGAGGGATACGCCCCTTCCAGGTTAGTTCCTTGGTCGGGCCAGCCCGTTTCGGAGATAATGACCCGCTTGCCCTTGCCTGCCCCGAGCGCCTGTTGGTACATATCCTTCATATAGAGCAAGGAGTAATCCAGATCGCAGCCTTCCCAGAAGGGGTAGCAGTTGGCAAGAATCACGTCGATGGCCTCGGTAATGGCGGGGCGCTCCCGGAACTCATAGTAGGCATCCACATACCCTACGGGTACGTTTTTTATCCGCTCCTTGGCATAGTGAATGTGATCCAATAGCTCGGCCTCGGTGAGGTCACCGCGGTACATGACTTCGTTACCTACGGCTGCCACGTCCACATATCCAGCATTGGCCATGGCAATCAGGTTATCTACTTCCTCCTGATTCTTTTTAGGATCGTCGCCCAGCCAAGCACCCACCATGGTCTGCATACCCATCTCCTTGGCAATTTTAGGAATAAGCTCATTACCTTCAGAAGTGCAAGTACGCCTGCGGATGGAAATCATCCGGCCCTATACCCAATGGGTTCGCTCCTTTTCTACTACTGAAGCACAACCCATACATGCCGGCATTAAGGTATTCGGCATACAAGGCTTTAAGATCATCTAGATCATAGCTGGCATAGTCTACCGAAGCTAAGGCTAAAAATCGTTCTCGTCTTAATGACATTTTTGATTAGCTATTATGTGTCAAAAGATGGTTTCATTCAATGTGAGGGAGATGGTAGGTTGAACCTCCCTTGTCCATTAGGAAGTGACTTTGTCAGCATATTTCAGCTCCCCGTCTTTATTCCATAAGCCCCAGTTTTGGCCCACATCACCTTCCTGGCGAATCTTCCATGACTCATCAAAAGAGGAGAAGTAAAATACCTCTGCCCGGTTCCGAATACGCCAGTTGTTGGTATTAATGAAATACTTAATGGCGTTCTCGGTGGTAGGTACGGCCTCCTGAGTTGGATTACCGCTACTAGGCCACCCGGTCTCTGCGATCATCACGGGTTTGCCTTCAGAGGACTTCTGCAATACCTGATACATCCGGTCTAGATAGGCGGTGGCTTGCTCCACCGGGCTCCCTTCCCAGAAGGGGTAGCAGTTGGCCAATACCACATCGCAAGCTGCCACCAAATCAGGATGGTCATGGAACTGGAAGTAGGGTTCCACACAGCCTACGGGCAAGTGCGGTAGGGCTTGTTTTACCCGGCGAATGTAGTCCAACAAGGCCTCCTTGGAGAGGTCACCACGAAGCAGCACCTCATTGCCTACGGCAATCACATCTACATGGCCAGCCTTTGCCAACTCAATCAGCGAGGCAATTTCGTGTTCGTTTTTCTCAAGATCCTGATCAATCCAAGCGCCTACCAGCGTTTTGATGCCTTTCTCATGAGCCACTTGGGGGATGATCTCGTTACCCTCAATGGTGGAGAAGGAACGCACCCACTGAGTATGGGGGGCAATCAGCTCCATCCGCTGGCGAATCTGTTCTTCGGATAGTTGGTCGCCCACATTTTGCCCTTCCAAATAAGGGCTAAAACTCAGGCCGTGCAGACCGCGGTGCAAGGCATTGGTAAACTGTGCCCTCAATTCTGCCTCGCTCATTCCGCTGAAATCCGTGTCGGTATCCACCGCAGATTGCCCGTTGAGACCACCCAAGGACTGCAACCTATCCTGCGAGTAAGCAGAGGAAGATTTCGGTTTGTCGGCTGCTTCTTTTTCCGCTTTCCGCTTATTCAACTCGGCCCGTATCTCGTTGGACCGCTCCTCGGTAATGTTGTAGTTGCGCATAATCAGGAGCGCTCCTACGGTACCCAGAATAGGCAATCCGGTAAAGAAATACCGAAGACCGTCGATAGCACCCGGAGGCTGCACAGATAATTCTCCATCAAACCCAACCACGATGAGGATGATACCACTAAGCCCACCGGCAATGGCGAAGCCAAACTTGACCATGTACCAATAGATGGCACCAAATACTCCTTCGCGGCGAATACCGTGTTTGAGTTCATCCAGGTCGATCACGTCAGCCGTCATGGACATCATGAGGGTAAACAGACTACCAATACCGAAGGAATGGAATGGCAGAGCAAAGAGGAACATCCAAGGCTTACCCGGCACAAAGAGAAAAAGGAAGCTGAGGTAGCCTACAATGGAAATGGCTTGGGATACCATAAAGGCCTTCTTCTTGCCCATTCTCTTTGACATACCCGCTACTATGGGGATAACAAAGAGGGTGGTAATGGCCGCACCGATAGAACCGAACAGGGTAGGCCATACATCAGAACCTTCAGGCCCGGTAACCCCACCGAACAGGTACCATACAATGATAAAGAAGGAGAAGCCCGAGATGGTCATGAAGGCATTGTAGACCAAAAAGGTAGAGAAGCATAGTTGACGAAAGGGCTTGGACTTGAAGGCCTGGATAAATCCTACCCGGATCTTGTTGAGGCTTTCCCCAATATTGTTCCAGGTAAGGGAATCATAGTTTTCATTGAGCGTGGACTTGCTGGGAATGAAGAGGCCCGGCACCATGGCACAGAAGGTAAATACGATGGCAATGCCGATGGAAAGCTGGTGGGTACCGATCTCGAAGGATGGAACCGCTACCTGATTGCCTTCCATGATGGGCGGGAATAGATTGGGATCATAGATGATCACCCAAATCCAGGGAGCGAGGACCCAAGCCAGCTGACCAATAAGTTGGGCAGTAGCCATAATGTTGGTGCGCTCATGAAAGTCATCGCTCATTTCGTAGCCCATGGCTACGTAGGGTACACTGAAGATGGTGAGGCCCAAATAGAACACGAAGGACCAGCCAAAGAAGTACCAGAAATTCTCGTAAAGCGAGCTGGAAGCTGACAGTTGCCACATGATGGCAAAGGCGGCTCCCATGACCAGGGCACCAATGATGACGTACTGCCGTCTACGGCCCCAGCGTGACTTGGTGTTGTCGGAAATGAAACCCATGATGGGGTCAGTGAGGGAATCAGAAAGGCGAGGCAGAAAATATACGAGCGCATACATCCAGCCCGGAAAACCCAGGTTCTGAACCAACACCGCCATAAAGATTCCGAGTGCGGCAGGAAACATTTGGTGTGGGGATGCTCGCTAACC
>JBCBHI010000551.1:0-4162 GCA_038525885.1 Bacteroidota bacterium | reverse complement strand
TAGCATAGTTGGCGCCTTGCAGGGCGGCCGACACGGCTTCGTCAGAGTAGCCGCCTACCTTTTTCAGGTGGTTGCCCACCTGGCTGGCGGTCATGCCTAGGTCCGCCCCTACATCAGCAATGGCATCGGAGCCCAGGTTGTAGGCACTGCTCACGGCGTTGAGGGCGTCCTCGGCGGTTTCCCCGGCGTCTTCCAAGACCTTGGCTGCTTCCTTGCTGGTCAGGTTGTAGGCATCGCTGAAGACCTTGGCGGTCTCTTCGGCTCCTTCCACAATGCCCTCGCCTACGTTCTTGACAAAGTCCTCGGCAGAGCTAAACAGGTCTGCAAACAGGTCCTCGGCTTCGTCCTTTATCTTGTCTATTACCCAGGTGGCGATGTCCTTGAGGCTGCCGGGGTCTGCGGTGAACTGCACCTTGGGCATGGTGAAATCTACGTCCTGGAACTTGAAGGAGCCCGTGAGTTTCAGGGAGAAGGTGTTGGACGAAACGTTGATGGCCAGGGCTAGCGATACCTTAGATTTTACCCGTAGGTCCCCTACCTGAATGCCGTTTATTTTGAAGCCGGGCACCAGCACGTTGATGTTGAGCTTGAAGGAGGCACTGCCTGCAAATTTGGAGTAGGACTCCATGGAGCAAGCAATGGCCAGTTTGAGGGCCTTGCTCACTTTGTAGGTAAGGGAGAAGGCAATGCCGCTGGTAGATACGGTGACCTCTACACTCTGGCTTACCAGATCGAACAGGGTGATGTTCCAGTTCATGTACAGGATGGTGGTGCTGGAGGTGTCAAACTTGACTACCGCACCCCCGGGCTTCACGATGGACTCCGTCCGTACTGGATTCGTATTCTCCTCCGTGATGGCCTTGGCGCTGTCTACCAGTCGCCAGTCGCCGTCTACTTGCTCGTACACCCTGTCTATGCCGCTGCCATTTCCCGTTACTTTTAGGACGCCCTTGAGGTCAATGGGGCCTATTTGCGCCTCTCCCCGGATGCCTTCGCCGGTTTTCATTACAAATTCGGCGTAGGCCCCAAAGCCAAATATTTTGATGAGGCCCCCAAAGCTGAAGCCCGGCAAGGCCACGGTGCCGTCGGGCATGATTACCTGTTCGGAAGCCCAGTAGAATTGCAGGTCGTAGCCCTGGATGTTTTCCAGCACCTTCAGCCCACCGGATACGGGCTCGTTGGTCACCAAGGTGATGAGCTCGTCCAGCCCAGCCTCCTGGATGTAAAAGGAGAGGTAGTTGGGCTTGGGTACATTGCCCACTACGGCTAGCGCCATCCCAAACTGATTGTTGGCGCCTCCTTCGCGTTCGCCTATCCGGAACTGGCCCTGCAAGGCCATGGTGAGCGAGGGCGGGGTGAAATCGATGCCCAGCAAGAAGTCAAGCTGGAACAGGTGGAAACCCTTGAGGCCAGGAGGGCCCTGGATGCCGTCCTCGTCGGCTTGGATGTTGACCGAGGCGGCTATGCCGTCCGTTTCTACCAGCAGGGTGGCGTCCACAGCTATTTCCTCGCCGTTGATCTCGAAGTCGAACCCACCCTGCACGGCGAAATCCACACCGCCTTTAGTTTTGCGAAAGCGGACCCCAGCGTTGCTTAGGGTTAGGATGGGGTTTTTCTTGTTGGGGATGGGCACCTCGCCGGGCAGGGCAGCGTAGAAGGAAGCTTCCTCTGGGCTGAAGCTGATTTGGAACAGCAAGTCCGTATCGCCCAGCATATCCAGGATTAGTTGTAGGGGCGCAAAGTCCGTAGCCAGGGCTTCCAGGTCTAGCTGGGCTACCACCGCAAAGCCCTTTTTGAGGGTAAGCGGGTGGCCGTCATTTACGGGCTGCACATTGGCAATGGCGTCGCCGGAGTCCGAGGTGTCTTGGGGTAGGGGAGGTAGGGCGGGCGGGTCGTAGTCCCGGATCTCCTCGGTGGCGATGAGGATCCCGGCGGATTTGATGGTGAGGAAGTCGGCTACTTCCAAGTACTGCCCTATGCCCGGCAGCTGGCTCAGCTTGCCGTCCTTCGGCACCCAGTTCATGCCCATCACAATAGCCCAGTCGCCCGCCTCGGTTTTCCCGATGGTGAAGTACACCAGGGCATTGTCCGCCGTTCTGCCCGCCAGAGTAAACTGCTTGGCCCCCGTTGCGTAGGTGAAACTCAGCTCGGCCAGGCCCCAGTCCATACCGTCGGGCAGGTCTAGCTGTTTGCCTAAGCCTAGTAGCTCCACGATGCCCTCCGGGCCTATGCGGCTGTGTTCGCTGCGCCAGGTACCCCGGTAGGTGGTTTGGGTCTCGCCCAGGTCATAGGTGAGCTCTATCCATTCGCTGCCCAGCTCCAGAATGGCCTCGGCATCTATGATGAAGTTGCGCTGGCCGTCTTCGCCTATCTCGGAGTCCAGGTTGATGCGCGTTTGCAGGCTGAACTCCGTCTCCCCCAGCTTGGTGGGTATTTCGGCCATCAGGTCTAGCTCGCAGGCCAGGTCTCCGGTGGCGGTTTCGTAGCTGAAGTAGAAGTTGCGGATTTCCAGCTCGGGCAGGTTGTCCGGTAGGGAAGTGCCCAGGGCCTCAGCCAGGTCGCGGGCTACCGTGGTGAGGTTGGCTGTAGTGCCGTCGGTCAGGTACCCGGATATCTGCCAGCCACCGCCGTACACCACACTCACCGCCAGGGCCGTACTGCCAATGGTCAATTTGCCGTACACCAGCATCTGCTTATAGCCTTCGGTACCGCCCCGGTAGTTGAACTCCAGGCGCATTTCCTGCAGCCCCACCGTGGTAGCGCCCAGGTCTACCGTCCAATCGCTCTGTACGGCCATGCTCATGTTAAACTCCCGGTCCTTCAGGTGGCCACTGAGGTACAGGTCGGTCACTACCACCTCTGGCATAGGGGGACTGTAGCCCGCCAGGTCCTCTAGCAGAGCTTTGATGTTGAGGTCGTCCTCCGGAACCATGGTGAGCCACCAGGCCGTATTGGGGAACTGTATTCTGGCCAGGAGGGTGGTGTCTGAGATGTCCACCTTGCCGTTGAGCTCGATGCCTACCCGGCGGGTTGCGGAGTCGAAGGGATCGGCCACGGTCAGAATCATGCCCGGGTCATAGAGCGCAAATTTGTCATCAAAGAAGCTCCAACGCTCCTCCAGCATAAGCTCTATGGACACAAAATCGATGCTCCACGTGCTGAAATCAATGGAAAGGGTCAGCTTCTGGAAGGTAACCGAGTTGAGGATGGAAAACTCTGCTGGAAGTGCATCCAGAGGGTTGTCTCCCGGTAGCCAGTCGATCAGCTCCTGCAAGCTGGGGGCTGCCCCTTCTTCAGCCTGCGAGTACACCGTGATGCTGCGGGTTTTCCAGTCGTCAATAAAGCCTACAATGGGTAAGCGTACCGACCCAATGGGTAGCTCCAGGCCAAACCGGGCGGTGTGCTTGGGGTAATACATGCGCCCGGCATCGCGGTAGCCCGCTTGGGTGCGCACCAGCCGGAAGCTGAGGGGTACTTGCTCACTGAGCAGGGCCAGGCTGCGGGACTCCGGCAGGTTCCAGTCCAGCACCAGGTCCTCCCCGTGTACCTCTATGGGCCCTACCATCTTGATGCGGCTGGTGGCCTCCGTTTCGTTGGTGGCGAATACCCACTTCAGTACGCCCGGTACTTGGGTGGGAATCAGCTCGCCTTCAAACCAGAGGCCCTGCATCAGCTCGTCCTCTACCACTTCGGCTACCTGCGGATAGCCGAGCCGGGTTTGGAAGTTCTGCGGGATGACTTGCTCCGTAGCCGAGGCCAATACCATGCGGGGCAGGTACCACGGCAGCTGATCCATCAGAGAATCCTTGAGGGCGGGGATGGCCTGGCCCAGAGTCCAGTCTTCTGGGAAATGGCTGAGCTCCATCCGGAATTCTGCCGCCCCGTTTTCTACCGAGAAAGTGAGCTGGACTACCAGGTTGGTAGTGCCCATAAAGTCATTGGTAAGCACCCCGCTTAGGGCTACCTGCTCAGCTTCGGTAGTGGTGACCACGGCCTGGTCAATTTCTAAATCCCCACCGGGGATGAATTGCCGAAATACCCGTTGTATATTATCGGACCCATAGTCAGATTGAATAAACCGAAACCTGCCGCCAATAGCCCTTTCGGCAATTGTATTTTGTAATTCTTGGATAGTCATGATGAGTTAGGTTAGTTGGTGGAT
>JBCBHI010000550.1:0-4171 GCA_038525885.1 Bacteroidota bacterium | reverse complement strand
CCTCGTGGTGGCCCTCACCATGATGTTCTTCATTCCCATGTCCAGCCGCAGCATGATCTCCATCATCTCCATGGGATTCACCGTGGGCATTTCCATGATCTTCTTGGGTAGTGGTAGCGTGGTCACTGTCCTCGCCGTGCCCTGCATCATGTTGGGCATTTTCCTCCTGATGCGATTCATCGGATTCATTTTGGTGTTCCTGACCAAAGGAAATTCCGACAGATAGGAGAAATACAATTAGGGACGTAATAGAAAGCCGCTCTAGTGCAGCAGAATCTAGGAATTTTACCATTTTTCAGTGCTCTCTGAAATCAGTGCGCAAGTTAGCCACCAACCCTGTAATATCAAATATGGCGTAACATAAATACAGGGTGAAAAAGTTGCCCACAAACACGTACTGATTAGAGCGATCCAAAATCAGGAATAAGGCTAAGAATATGATACTAACTATTAGGCGCCCGCTCATTATTCCTAAGTAGAGGGTAGTAGAGAACTTAGGATCTTCTTTTTTGGCTTGGTTAGCTATAAAGGTAGCCCCTACAGAGAGGCCCACGAACAGTAGAAAGAGAATAGGCACTGCTCGGTGAATCCATTCCGGCTTCACGAAATAGAAAACGATCGTAACGACAATCAGAATACCTGTCAGAATAGACAGTTTTTTGAATGAGGAGCGGAGAAAAGGAGACATCAGTCTTTTGGGAGGTTCTTTATTAACATGATCACCGTACCCACTACTGCCAAAAACAATAATAGGATGGTAAGGATCGGGAAGGCTAGGTCCCAATAACGATCAAGGGCTTGGCCTCCCCAAAACGCCAGCAGAAAAGTTGCCAGCATCTGAAAAGCCAAGCCCGAGAAGCGAAGGAAATTATTTTGCGGTCGCGAGGGATTTGATTCCTGCTCTTCCGTTGGCTTGTCCATTCTCATGGGTTCCAAGCTTTATCTCACCGATGGACTCACCCATCTTACATCCTCCATTGAAAGTAGCTCCACTTTCTACCACCAACTTATTCGTGATGATATCGCCTTTTATAACAGCAGTGGACTTTAATACTAGTAGCTCAGCCACATTCACGGTGCCGTCTACCTCACCCTCAATCTCAGCATTCTGAGCATGGATGTTACCTTGCAAATAAGCACTCTGTCCAAACACAGCTTTGGACTTAGTCTTCAAGTCTCCAAACACCTTCCCATCTACACGAATGTTACCAAAGGTTTCAATATTACCAGTGATGGTAGTACCCTTAGCAATTTCGTTAGCTAGTTCGTTGCCGTTTACCTGTACCCGATCTTGTTTTTTCATATTATATGCCACGGATTCTTTCTAAAAAGTCACAAACTCTTCAGGATCCACTGGGTTACCATTGTACCACATTTCAAAATGCAAGTGAGGTCCGTCAGACAACTCACCAGTGTTCCCTACAATAGAAATTACGTCTCCAGCAGTTACAAAATTACCAACTTTTTTCAATAAATCATTATTGTGCTTGTACACCGAAATTATGTTCTCCCGGTGTTGTACGGCAATTACATACCCGTCATTTTGGGTCCAATCGGCAAAAATAACCGTCCCATCAGCTATGCATCTCACCGGTTCATTGGGCCGGGTAACGATGTCGGTCCCAAAATGGGCCCCTGAGGGATTATACGGAGAAGACACAACTCCTGTTAAAGGGCTAAAGAAAAACGTGCCACTAAGCTCGGACTCTAAGGATGAGTTAAAAGATAATTGCGCCAGGGGATCGTCCAACTCAATCCGTCGCCGAAAGGCCGAATCCAGCTGGCTGTAGTCACTTCGGTCAATCTCCTCATTCATACTTTGCAATTGCTCATCTGGGCTCAGCATAGTTTCGTTCAAGGGTGCCGCCTCCAGCATCAAAGTATCATCTCCCCCTACTATGGCCTTAAAATTTTGTACAAACCGCTCCTTTCTGTCCAAGGATAAGGCCATAGAATCTATTTGCTGATTGAGCCGGACTAGCTCCAATTGTGTTTGCAATTGCTCATACCGAGGATCGAATAAGAAGGACAGAATACCCCGAGAAAGGAACAAGGCAATGGTAAGAATGACCAGAAACCCAATGCTTGAGAAGAGAATCACCTTGGCATACGTGAAGCTCACCGCAGATTTCTGAGCGAAGTTTTCTTCGTTTCTTATTACCAATTGATAGCGGTTGGTAAGCCAATTATAAAATGTTTTGCGTGTTCTCAACGTTTAATGTCTTATACGTACAAGTGCCAAAATTAGGGATTTTACCACCAACCTAGGAAAAGAACGCACGAAAGTGCGTCACCGTTTATTACTTTGCAAATCCATGTACCTACCTATCCTTACGCGCACAGCTAGACTACCTATACTTGCTGTTTTCGGAATCTTCTCGATTCTTTTCAGTCAATGTGCTCCAACCAGACGTGGGCCTCTCGCAAACCAGTACCATAATATCACCTCGCACTACAACTGTTGGTGGATAGCCAAGGAACACCTCAAACAAGTAGATGAGGATATCCTACTTAGCCACCAGCACAATTATAATCGGATACTACAGGTATTCCCCACCATAGACTCTACCGTTATCAAGGCGGACTCGCTTCAGCTAGCTGACGCTATCAAAAAGGCTTCTATTGGTATTACACGGCACCCATATAGTAACTGGACGGACAACAACTATATACTCGTGGGCAAAACCCGGCTCTACATGGCCGAGTTTGAGAATGCGGTGGAGACCTTCAAGTACGTAAATACCACCAGCGAAGAGGACGATGAGCGCCACACGGCCTTGATTTACCTCATGCGCACTTTCGTAGAAAAACAGGACTATGGCAATGCAGTCGCAGTTTCTGATTTCTTGACGAAAGAAGAGCTCAACCGCAGCAATAAAAAACTCCTCTACCTAACCCGGGCCCATTTACATCAGGTCCGAGAAAACCTAGACGGTGTGGTGGAGAACTTGGTAGTAGTAGCTCCCTTATTAAGAAGGAGTGAAGAAAAAGCAAAAATCTATTTCATCATCGGGCAGATATATCAGGAGCTGGGATTGGACGTAAAAGCGTACGAATACTACCAGAAGTGTACAAAAACCAACCCTGAATACGAGCTGTTTTTCTATGCTCGACTCAACATGAACCAGGTCGCAGTTTTAGATGGCTCATCCGACGTCAAGCGTGTTCGTAAGTACTACCGTAAGCTGCTGCGAGATGATAAGAATATCGACTTCCAGGATAAGATCTATTATGAAATGGGTCGTTTCGAGCAAAAACAAGGAAACCTTGAGCTCGCGATAGACAATTACAAAAGCTCTGCCCTGAGCAGCACCAATAACCCACGGCAGAAGTCCTATGCTTATTGGGAGCTGGGTAAGATATATTTCACGGATCTCAAAGACTACGAACTAGCCAAGGCCTACTATGATAGCACGGTCATGGTGATGCCTGAAGATGAAGAAGAATTTGCTGCTATCCAGCAAAGGCAACAGGTACTTGCAGAGTTCGTAGAGCATGTCACTACCATTGCCCAAACAGACAGCGTGCTTACTTTGGCCAATATGGATTCCGTCTCTCGGGCTGCTGTCTTTGCCAAAGTGATAGATGCTGAAGAAGTGGCCGCCGCCGAGGAGCAAAAAAGGCAGCGCAGGGCCGCCCGTCAGCAGCAGTTTGTGAGTTTGGATGAGGCCGGCACGGGTACATTCTCCGGAGGGCCGCAGGCAGGTTCCATTTGGTATTATTACAACCCCACCGCCATAACTGCCGGCCAGGCAGACTTTAGAAGGAAGTGGGGAGACCGCCCCTTAGAAAGAAACTGGCGTAGGTCCGCGAAAGGTCTGGAAGAAGGGGGCCTTGGAGAGGAGAATGAAGCTATAGCTGAAGAGCAAGAACCCCAAGAAGTGGAGGCAACCCCTGTGGCCGAACTTTCACCAGAAGAACGGAGGGCCAAAAGGCAACAAGAGCTATTGAACACCCTTCCATTAACTGCCGAAGCGCAACAAGAGGCCTATTCAAAACTTGAGTTTGCATATTACCGACTAGGAGATATTTATCGCGAGGATCTGGAGGAGCCTGTCAATGCAATTCCCCCATTCGAGTCCTTACTCAACCGGTTTGACACCTCCCAATACGCACCCGAGGTAATGTATCAGCTGTACCTCATTTACCAAAACTACGTTTTGGTAAATGA